>JANXWR010000474.1 GCA_025351025.1 Burkholderiales bacterium
CCCACGTCGCCCATGAACACCTGCGCCGGGTAGGCGTTGAACCACAGAAAGGCCAGGCCCGCACCGGCCATCGCGGCGCAGAAGATCATCAGCTCGCCGGCGCCGGGGATGTAGGGCAACAGCAGGTGGTTGGCGAACACCGAGCTGCCGGTCACGTAGGCAAAAATGCCGAGCACCGAGCCGACCATCACCACCGGCATGATCGCCAGCCCATCGAGGCCGTCGGTCAGGTTCACCGCATTGCTCGAGCCGACGATCACCAGGTAGGTCAGCGCAATGAAGCCGAACACGCCGAGCGGGTAGCTCACGGTCTTGAAGAAGGGCACGATCAGGTCGGCCTTGGGCGGCAGGTCGTTCGAGAAGCCGCTCTGCACCCAGCGCAGGAACAGCTCGAGCACGCGCAGGTTCGAGGTCTCGCTGACGCTGAACGCGAGATAGAGCGCGGCGACGATGCCGATCACCGATTGCCAGAAGTACTTCTCGCCGGAGCGCATGCCGTCGGAGTTCTTGCCGACGACCTTTCTCCAGTCGTCGACCCAGCCGATCGCACCGAAGCCGATCGTCACGACCATGACGATCCACACGAACCGGTTCGACCAGTCGAACCAGAGCAGGGTCGAGACGCCGATGCCGAGCAGGATCAGCACGCCGCCCATCGTCGGCGTGCCGCTCTTCGCGTGGTGCGACTCGACGCCGTTGGCGCGGATCGGCTGGCCTATCTTCAGGCTCGTCAGGCGGCGGATCACCCACGGCCCGAACACCAGGCCGATCACCAGCGAGGTCATCGCCGCCATCACCGCGCGGAAGGTGATGTACTGGAACACGCGCATGAAGCCGAACTCGGGCGAGTACGCCTGCAGCCATTGCGACAGGCTAAGCAGCATGTCGCCTCCGATTTCTCGCCAGGCTAAGGACCATGGGCGTCTCCGGCGGGTTCCGGCGCGAAGGCGGCGACGACACGCTCCATGCGCATGAAGCGCGAGCCCTTGACCAGCACCGAGGCGAACGGCGGCGCCTCGTCGAGGGCGGTGACCAGCGCCTCGACCGTCGCGAAGGCGCGCGCGCCGGCGAAGGCGGCGATCGTGCTCGCGCTCTCGGCGCCGACCGCCCACATCGCCTGGACGCCGCGCTGTCTGGCGTAGGCGCCGACCTCGCGGTGGAACGCCGGCCCCTGGCTGCCTACTTCGCCCATGTCGCCGAGCACCAGCCAGCGCGGCCCGGGCAGCGCGGCGAGCACGTCGATCGCGGCGCGCACCGAATCGGGATTGGCGTTGTAGCTGTCGTCGACGAGCGTGCGCTCGACGCCACGCACGACGACGCGGCGCAGCTGCGAGCGACCGCGCATCGGCCTGAACTGCTCGAGGCCGCGCGCGACGGCGGCGAGCGGGCACCCCGCAGCGAGCGCCGATGCCGTCGCGGCGAAGGCGTTGCGCACGTTGTGCCGGCCAGCGATGTGCAACGCCACCGTGGCTTCGCCGACCGGCGTGCGCAAGCTCATCGCCCAGTGGTCGTCGGACCAGCTGGCGTCGCCGCCGACGTCGGCGTCGCGGCTTTCGCCAAAGGTCGAGACCGGCCGCGCGCCGGCCAGGGCGCGCCAGGTCATGGCATGTGCGTCGTCGGCCGGAAACACGGCGGTGCCGTCGGTGCCGAGCGCTTCGATGGCGGCACCGTTCTCGCGCGCGACGGCGGCGACGT
Source organism: Burkholderiales bacterium (assembly GCA_025351025.1). Taxonomy (GTDB): domain Bacteria; phylum Pseudomonadota; class Gammaproteobacteria; order Burkholderiales; family Burkholderiaceae_C; genus Schlegelella_A. Next base: position 1,696 of record JANXWR010000474.1, read on the forward strand.
CGGCCATGAACTCGAGGTGCTCGCGCTGCGCGTTGTTGACCAGCGCGATGGTCGGCCGGGCGATCGCCGCCAGCCGTGCGATCTCGCCCGGATGGTTCATGCCCAGCTCGACCACCGCCGCGCGATGGAAATCGCGCAGGCGCAGCAAGGTCAGGGGCAGGCCGACCTCGTTGTTGAAGTTGCCTTCGGTCGCGAACGCCGCCTCGCCGAGCCAGGCGCGAAAGATCGCCGCGATCATCTGCGTCACCGTTGTCTTGCCGTTGCTACCGGTGACGGCGACGAGCGGCAGCGTGCAGCGGCTGCGCCAAGCCGCAGCGAGCTGGCCGAGGGCGAGACGCGAATCGGCAACCTCGATGCCGGCCAGGCCGGCCTCGGCCAGGCCGCTCTCGGCCAGCGCGCCGACGGCACCGGCCGACTCGGCGCTGGCGAGGAACTCGTGCGCATCGAAGCGATCGCCCTTCAGCGCAACGAACAGGTCGCCTGGCCGCAGCGTCCGCGTGTCGCTGTGCACACGCGAAAACGAAATGTCGGCGTTGCCGACGACGCGCGCGCCGGCGATGCCGGAGGCGGCCTCGGCAAGCGTCATCATCGTCGCGGTGCGGGCGCCAGACGCCACGTCTGCGCCAGCGCTTCTCGCCGCCAGCGCCCTGGCGGCGTGCACCGCGTCGGAGAAAGGAAACTTCGCGCCGGCCACTTCCTGGTAGGTCTCGTGGCCCTTGCCGGCGATGAGCACGACGTCGGCGGCGGCGGCCGAGGTGACGGCGTGGCGGATCGCCTCGGCGCGGTTCTCGATCACGTCGACCTCGTCGTGGCCGATCGTGCCGACGAGGATCTGCGAGAGGATGAAGTCGGGCGATTCGAGGCGCGGGTTGTCGCTGGTGACGACGACATGCTCGGCCAGCTTGATCGCGATGGCGCCCATCAGCGGGCGCTTGGCCGCGTCGCGATTGCCACCGCAGCCGAACACGCACCACAGGCGCCCGCCGCGCTCGGCGGCCAGCGGGCGCAGGGCGGCGAGCGCCTTTTCGAGCGCGTCGGGGGTGTGCGCGTAGTCGACGACGACCTCGGGCTGGCCGGCGGCGGCGTCGCCGCCGGCGATGCGTTGCATGCGGCCCGGCACCGACGTCAGCGCGGTGCACGCCGCGGCAGCGTCGACGAGGCCGATGCCGAGGGCGCGCATGACGCCGATCGCGGCCAGCAGGTTCGAGACGTTGTAGTCGCCGATCAGGGGCGTCGCGATGACCACGCTCGCGTTGCCCTCGTGCACCTCGAAGGCGAGGCCATCGCGGCCGTGTCGGATGTGCTTCGCCTGCAGGCGTGCGTCGGCGCGGTTCGAGACGGTCCAGAGGTCGATCGACGATGCGGCCAGCGATGCGGCGAGCTCGACGCCTTGCGCGTCGTCGAGGTTGACCACCGCCGCCTTCAGGCCCGGCCAGGCGAACAACTGCGCCTTGGCCTGCCAGTAGGCGACCATGTCGCCGTGGTAGTCGAGGTGGTCCTGCGTGAAGTTGGTGAACACGGCGACGGCGACACGCGTGCCGGCCAGGCGATGCTCGGCGATGCCGATCGACGAGGCCTCGATGGCGCAGCTGGCGAAGCCGCGCGTCACGAAGTCAGCCAGCGCCGTCTGCAGCGTGATCGGGTCGGGCGTGGTCAGGCCGGTCGGCACCAGGCCGGGTGCGGCGTCGCCGGTCGCTGCGCTCGCCGCCGGTTCGTTGGCGCTGCCGGGGCGCGGCGGCTCGCCGACGCCGAGCGTGCCGATCACGGCCGAGCGGCGGCCGACGGCGCCGAGCGCCTGCGCGACCCACCACGCGGTCGAGGTCTTGCCGTTCGTGCCGGTGACGGCAATGACGTCGAGGCGCTCGCTCGGCGTGCCGAGAAAGCGGCTGGCGATTTCGCCGGCCGCAGCCTTGAGGCCGCGCACCGAGGCGACGCGCGGCTCGCCGGCGAAGTCGAATCCCTCGGCGCCCTCGGCCTCGACCAGGCAGGCGACGGCGCCGGCGCGGAGGGCGTCGGGCACGTGACGGCGCGCGTCGGTGGCGTAGCCCGGCCAGGCGACGAAGGCGTCGCCCGGCGTCACCTTGCGGCTGTCGCCGACCAGCGCGCGCGCCTGGCGCACGAGCAGCCAGGCGTGCGCCGCTTCGCGCGAGACGAGCGTCGCCAGCTCGCCGCCGGCCACTAGAAGCTCTCCGTTTCGGCCGGCACGTCGCGCGAGACGATCTGCGGCTTGACGTCGAGGTCGGGCTGCACACCCATCATGCGCAGCGTCTGCTGCACGACCTCGCTGAACACCGGCGCGGCGACGTCGCCACCGAACCACTTGCCAGCGCTCGGCTCGTCGACCATCACCGCGACGATGATGCGCGGGTGGGCGATCGGCGCCATGCCGACGAACCAGGCGCGGTACTTCTTCTCGGCGTAGCCGGCGCCTTCCTGCTTGTAAGCGGTGCCGCTCTTGCCGCCGACCGAATAGCCCATGACCTGCGCCTTCGGCGCGGTGCCGCCGGGCAACGTCACGAGGTGCAGCATGTCGCGGACGGTGGCCGCGGTCTTCGGCGAGAGCACGCGCACGCCCGAGACCGTCGGGCTCGGCGCCGGGCCGAGCGGCCGCGTCAGCGTCACCGGGATCAGCTCGCCGTCGTGGGCGAACACGGTGTAGGCGTGGGCGATCTGGAACAGCGACGCCGACAGACCGTAGCCGTAGCTCATGGTCGCCTGCTCGATCGGCCGCCAGCTCTTGTAGGGGCGCAGCCGCCCGGTAACGACGCCGGGAAAGCCGAGCTGCGGCTTCTGGCCGAAGCCGACCGCGCTGTACAGCTCCCACATCTCGCGCGGCGTGAAGGTGAGCGCGATCCGCGTCGCTCCCACGTTGCTCGACCTCTGGATCACTTCGCTGACCGTCAGGTTGCCGTGCGGATGCGAGTCGCTGATCGTAAAGCCGCTCATCGTCATCTTGCCGGGTGCGGTCTGGATGACGGTCGATGGCGTGACGCGGTTCGTCTCGAGGGCCCAGCCGACGATGAAGGGCTTCATCGTCGAGCCGGGTTCGAAGGTGTCGGTCAGCGCCCGGTTGCGCAACTGCGCGCCACTCAGGTTGCGGCGATCCGAAGGCGAGTAGCTCGGAACGTTGGCGAGCGCCAGCACCTCGCCGGTCTGCGCATCGAGCACGACCACGCTGCCCGCCTTGGCCTTGTTCGCTGCGACCGCGTCGCGGATCTTCTGGTAGGCGAAGAACTGCACCTTGGAGTCGACCGTCAGCCCGATGTCGCGGCCGTCGACCGGGGCGACGCTTTCGCCGATGTCCTCGACGACGCGGCCGAGCCGGTCCTTGATGACGCGGCGCGTGCCGTCGCGGCCGGCGAGCTCCTTCTGGAAGGCCAGCTCGATGCCTTCCTGGCCGTGGTCCTCGACGTTGGTGAAGCCAACGACGTGCGCGTCGGCCTCGCCTTCGGGGTACTTGCGCTTGTATTCGCGCAGCTCGTGGATGCCCTTGATGCCGAGTCCGCGCACCTGCTCGGCGATCGTGTCGTCGACCTGGCGGCGCAACCAGACGAAGTTCGGGTTCTCGTTCAGTCGGCCCTCGAGCTCGACGCTCGTCATGTCGAGGGCGCGCGCCAGCGCGGCGCGGCTGGCCGCGTCGCCTTCCAGGTCCTTGGGAATCGCCCAGATCGACGGCGCCGGAATGCTGGCCGCGAGGATCAGGCCATTGCGGTCGAGGATGCGGCCCCGGCTCGCCGGCAGCTCGAGCGTGTGGCCGTAGCGGATCTCGCCCTGCTTCAGGAAGAACGGCGCGGCGACGATCTGCACATAGACGGCGCGGCCAAGCAGCACCGCGAAACCGAGCCCGGCCAGGGCCACGAGCAGCTTCGATCGCCACGGCGGCGTCGGCGTCGCGAGCAGCGGGCTGGTCGAGTAGTTGACGCTCTTCACGTTGCCCACCGGGCGCGCCTTCGGTACGTTGCGGCGATTCATCGCGACGCCCCTTGCGACGCGGGCAGCGACGCGGCGGCGGCGGCCGCCGGCAGCTCGACGTACTGCGTCACCGCCGGTGTCGCGGTGCGCATCGACAGGCGGTCGCGCGCGGTGCGCTCGACGCGCAGCGGCGTCGCCTGCGAACGCAGCTCGGTCTTCAGGCGCTCGTTGTCGTTGTCGAGCGCGCGCTCTTCGCCCTGCGCCTTGTCGAGCGCCGCGAACAGGCGCCGCGATTCGTAGGACACGCGCACGAGGTAGATGCTGCTCACGAGCAAGGCCACGAGCAGGAGGACGTTGACGCGGGTCATGCGCCGGATCCGGGGTCGAAGAGTTCGGCGGTGCGCTCGGCGACGCGCATCACCGCCGAGCGGGCGCGCGGATTGGCCAGCGTTTCAGCGTAGCCGGGCTTGACGCGGGCCACCGCCGCCAGCCGGTGCGGCTTGGGTGCCGCGAACGGCGCGCGCCGGTCGAACTCGGTCTTGCTCTCCCTGGCGATGAAGGTCTTGACGATGCGGTCTTCGAGCGAGTGAAAGCTGATGACGACGAGCCGCCCGCCCGGCAGCAGCAGTTCGAGCGCCGCGATCAGGGCTTGCTCGAGCTCCTCAAGCTCGGCGTTGACGAAAATCCGAAGTGCCTGAAACGTGCGCGTTGCAGGGTTCTGGCCCGCTTCGCGGGTGCGCACCGCACCAGCCACGACTTCGGAAAGTTCACCTGTG
>JANXWR010000488.1 GCA_025351025.1 Burkholderiales bacterium
TCCGCGCCGACAACGACCAGGAAGAGTTCATCTTCGTCGCCGGCGGCATCCTCGAGATCCAGCCTGGTTCGGTGACGGTGCTCGCCGACACCGCGATCCGCGGCAAGGATCTCGACGAGGCCAAGGCCAACGAAGCCAAGCAGGCGGCCGAAGAGGCGATGAAGAACGCCAAGAGCGACATCGACCTGGCGATGGCGCAGAGCGAACTGGTGGCGGTGGCCGCGCAGATCGCCGCCCTGCGCAAGTACCGCAAGAAATGACATGTGCGGCCACCGGCCGCGCATGTCATCCTGAGCGCAGCGAAGGATCCCTGCGCGACGCGAGACCCTTCGCTTCGCTCAGGGTGACGGGACTCGCATGACGCTCGACGTCTTCTTCGATCGCTACCTGATCACGGCCCATGCGATCGTCGTCGCGTTCGGCCTCATCGTCTATGTCGCCGTGGCGCGCGCTTTGCCGCAGCGCCGCGATCCGCCGGCCGCCATCGCATGGGTCGTCGCGCTGGCGCTGCTGCCCTACATCGCGATCCCGCTCTACCTGATGTTCGGCAGCCGCAAGCTCCGCATGCGCGACGCGCGGCCGCCGGCCTTGCCGCTGGTCGAGAGCGCCGCCGACGAAGCCGAGGCGGCGTCGCTCTGGTCGCGTCGACTCGGCCGCGCCATGGGCCTGGCGCCGGCGGCGACCTACGTGGCGCTGCGCTTGCACGCCGACGGCCGCGAGGCGCGCGCCGCACTGCTCGATGTGATCGGCAGCGCACGAACCTCGCTCGACATCTGCACTTTCATCCTCGCCCGCGACGCCCTCGGCGACGAGATGGCCGCGGCGCTCCGCGTCCGCGCCGAGCAGGGCGTGAAGGTGCGCCTGCTCGTCGACGGCATCGGTGCCTGGCTCGGCGGCAAGCTCGACCTGAAGGCCTTGCGCGGCTCGGGCGTCGAGGTCGTCAAGTTCGTGCCGCCGTTCCGCTCGATCCTGCGCGGCCGCGCCAACCTTCGCAACCACCGCAAGATGGTCGTTGCCGACGCCGACCGCTTCTGGTGCGGCGGCCGCAACCTTGCCGCCGAATACTTTGAAGGCGACCCGCGCAAACGTGACGGCAACTCGCTGCGCAACCATGCCTGGCACGACCTCAGCTTCGACCTGCGCGGCGAGCTCGCGGTGCGCGCCTGCGAGCAGTTCGAGAAGGACTGGGCCTACGCGACGCGCACCGCGCTCGTCGAGCACTGCCCGCCGACGCCGCACGCCATCGCTGCCGGCGAGGCGCCGCTCGCGCAACTGGTGCCGAGCGGCCCGGAGCAGGTCGACGACACGGTGCAGTCGCTGCTGCTCTCCGGCTGCTTCATGGCGCGCCGCCGCATCCTTGCCGTGACGCCGTATTTCATTCCCGACGCGGCGCTGCTGCAGGCCCTGACGCTGGCGGCGCGGCGCGGCGTGCGTGTCGACATCGTCGTGCCGCGCCGCTCCAACCATCGTCTCGCCGACGTCGCCCGGCATCGGCCGCTGCGCGACCTGGCCGCCGCCGGCGCCTGCGTCTGGTTCGAACCGTGGATGCAGCACGCCAAGGCGATCGTCATCGACGACCAGCTCGCGCTCGCCGGCTCGGCCAACCTCGATCTGCGCAGTCTCTTTCTTAACTACGAGCTGATGGTGGCGTTCTACGAGCCGGCCGACGTGCGCCGCTTCGCCGAATGGATCGAGAAGGAGCGCACCGGCGCGGTCCGCTTCGAGCCGACGGAGCCAGGGCTCTTGCGCGATCTCTCCGAAGGCCTGCTGCTCTGGCTCGCCTTCCAGCTTTGACAGTGCCCCACGCTCGCCGCTAGCGCCGCTGCGCTGCCCCCGAGGAGGCGCAGCCGGGCTTGGGGCGGCCCGGCGCCCGGCTGACCCTCAGCCCAGCGAGCGCAACGCGGCTGCGACGATCGCCGCGGCATCGACCTCGAAGTGGGCGCGCAGCGCGGCGCGCGTGTCGCTGCGGCCGAAGCCGTCGGTGCCGAGGGTGACGCAGCGCCGGCCAGGCGGCAGGAAGGCGCGGATCTGCTCGGGCACGGCGCGCACGTAGTCGGTGGCGATGACAATCGGCCCGCGCGTCGATGCGAGCTGCTCGCCGACGTAGCTGCGCATGACGCTGGTGGCGCCGTGCCGCCAGGCCGTCTCGGCGGCGACGCCGTTCCTCGCCAGCTCGCTGAAGCTGGTCACGCTCCACAGGTCGGCGGCGACGCCATGCTCGGCCTCGAGCAGATTCGCGGCCTTCATCGCCTCACCGAAGATGGCGCCCGAGGCGAGCAGCTGCACCCGCCGCGCGCCCTCGCGCACCGAGGCGCGAAAGCGGTACATGCCGCGCAGCACGCCTTCGTGCGCCTCGGCCGGCAGACTCGGCTGGGCGACGTTCTCGTTCATCGCCGTCACGTAGTAGAAGACATCCTTCTGCTGCTCCAGCATCTCGCGCATGCCGTGGTCGACGATGACGGCCAGCTGGCCGGCGAAAGCCGGATCCCAGGCCTTGCAGTTCGGCACCGTTGCGGCGACGAGGTGGCTGGTGCCGTCCTGGTGCTGTAGGCCTTCGCCCGAGAGCGTGGTGCGGCCGGCGGTGGCGCCGATCAGGAAGCCCCGCGCGCGCTGGTCGGCGGCGGCCCAGATCAGGTCGCCGACGCGCTGGAAGCCGAACATCGAGTAGTAGATGTAGAACGGCAGCATTGCCAGGCCGTGCGTCGAGTACGAGGTGGCCGCCGCCGTCCACGACGAGAGCGCGCCGGCCTCGGTGATGCCTTCTTCGAGGATCTGACCGCTCTTGTCTTCGCGGTAGTAGAGCATCGAGCCGGAGTCCTCGGGCTGGTAGAGCTGGCCGAAGGGCGCGTAGATGCCGACGGTGCGAAACAGGCTGGCCATGCCGAAGGTGCGCGCTTCGTCGGCGACGATGGGCACGACGCGTGGGCCGAGCACCTCGTCCTTCATCAGGTTGCCGAGGATGCGCACGAAGGCCATCGTCGTGCTCATCTCCTTGCCATCTGCGTGCAGTGCGAAGGCGGCGGTCGCCTCCAGCGCAGGCACGGCCAGCGGCGCGCAGTCGCTGCGCCGTGCCGGCAGCGGGCCGCCGAGGGCGCGACGGCGGCTCTGCAGGTAGCGGATCTCGGCGCTGTCGTCGGCCGGCTTGCAGAAGGCGAGTCCTTCGCAGTCGGCGTCGCTCATCGGCAGCGCGAAGCGGTCGCGAAAGGCGAGCAGGCCGGCGCTGTCGAGCTTCTTCGCCTGGTGCGTCGTCATGCGGCCCTGCGCCGCCCCGCCCATGGCGTAGCCCTTCATGGTCTTGGCGAGCACGACCGTCGGCTGGCCCTGGTAGGCGGCGGCCACCGCGAAGGCGGCGTGGATCTTGACCGCGTCGTGGCCGCCGCGGCGCAGGCGATCGATGTCCTCATCGCGCAGGTCGGCGACGAGCGTCTTCAGCTCCTCGTTCTGGCCGAAGAAGACCTCGCGGTTGAAGGCACCGTCCTTGGCCGAGAGCGTCTGGAACTGGCCGTCGACGGTCTGCGCGAAAGCGCGCATCAGCGCGTGGCCGTGGTCGCGCGCGAAGAGCACGTCCCAGTCCGAGCTCCACAGGCACTTGATGACGTGCCAGCCGGCGCCGGCGAACAGCGACTCGAGCTCGTCGATGATGCGGCCGTTTCCGCGCACCGGCCCGTCGAGGCGCTGCAGGTTGCAGTTGATGACGAACGTGCAGTTGTCGAGCTTCTCGCGCGCCGCCAGCGAGAGCGCGGCGATCGACTCGGGCTCGTCCATCTCGCCGTCACCGAAGAAGCCCCAGACGCGGCGCTGCTGCGCCGTGTCTTTGTTATTTTCGCGGCGCTGCGGCGGCGTCTCCACGAGCAGGCCGCGGTGCGCCAGGTAGCGCATGAAGCGCGCCTGGTAGATCGCGTTGATCGGCCCGATGCCCATCGAGCCGGTCGGGAATTGCCAGAAGTCGGGCATCAACTGCGGATGCGGATACGAGGTAAGGCCGCGCGCGCCGTGGCTCGGCGCGACCAGCTCCTGCCGATAGTGCGCGAGGTCTTCCGCCGAGAGCCGCCCTTCGAGGAAGGCGCGCGCATAGACGCCGGGCGCCGAGTGCGGCTGGAAGAAGACGAGGTCGCCGAGCTGGGCCGGCTGCGCCGTCCCGTTGGGCACCACGGAAGCGCCGGGCTGGCCGCCTGGCGCGGCGTCGTCGCGGGCGCGAAAGAAATGATTGAAGCCGACCTCGAACAGGTCGGCCGCCGACGCATAGCTGGCGATGTGGCCGCCCAGCTCCGACGAGCCGCCGCTTTCGACGCGGTTGGCGCGCATCACCATGGCCAGCGCGTTCCAGCGCATCAGCGCCGCCAGTCGCTGCTCCATGGCCAGATCACCGGGGAAGGGCGTTTGCGCCTCGAGCGGAATGCTGTTGACGTAAGGCGTGACCATCGAAGGCAGCCAGTTCACGCCGCGCCGCCGCGCGTGCGCGAGCAGGGCGTCGAACAGGAAGCGGGCGCGCGCCTCGCCGTGCGCGCCGATCAGCGCGTCGAGCGCCTCGCACCACTCGGCGGTCTCGGCCGGGTCGAGGTCGTCGGCGGCGTTGCCCAGGATGGCGCCGATGTGACGGGCGAGCGATAGGTCGGTCATGACGCGATTCTGCCGATCGCGCGGACCTCAGGTGAATCGGGTGAGCAACTCGCCGGCGCGCGGCGCCTCGGCGAGCAATCCCCTGGCGTCGGCGACCTGCCGGCCGTTGACCCACACCGCGTGCACGCCGACCGCGTCGGTGGTGAGCCGTGCCGCGCCGCCCGGCAGGTCGAAGACGCGTCGCTTCGGCCCGCGGCCGACCGTCTTCGGGTCGAACAGCAACAGGTCGGCGGTGTAGCCTTCGCGGATCAGGCCGCGCCCGGCGAAGCCGAAGACGCCTGCCGGATGCGAGGTGAGTCGACGCACGGCCTCGGCGAGCGGCATCGCGCCGAGGTCGCGCGACCAGTGGCCGAGAAGATGCAGGCCGAAGCCGGCGTCGTTGAAGAAGGTCAGGTGCGCGCCGGCGTCGCTCAGGCTGACGATGCTGTGCGGGTCGTTCAGCATGCAGCCTACCGCGGCCTCGTCGCTGTTCAGCAGTTGCGCGGTGAAGACGGTCGCCAAGCCTTCAGCGATGGCGAGGTCGAGCATCGTGTCGAGCGGATCGCAGCCCGACGCGGCGGCGATCTCGGCGATGCTCCGTTGTTCGAGCGACCGGTTCTCGGCCAGCGCGGTCTCGACGACCTGAACCTTGTCCCACTCGTTGTTGAAGAGGCGAAAGGTAGTCGGCGTCGCCAGCTCTGCGCGCACGCCCTGGCGAAACGACGCGTCGGCGAGCACGGCTTCGAGCGCTGCGCCCGAAAGGCCGAGCGCGCGCTTCCAGCTGGCGAGTCCCTCGACCGGATAGGGCGAGGCGAGCGTGAAGTCCATCGTCAGCGGGCAGCACGAGACCTGGCCGAGCAGGCGATGGCCGCGCGCGTTGGCGGCGGCGATGGCCTCGAGGTCGGCGAACACCGCGCCGGGGTTGGTGCCGTTGTGCAGCAAAGCCGCGACCATTACCGGCCGGCCGGTCGCCGACGCCAGCGATTCGAGAAACGGCATCGGCGTGTGGCCGCCTTTGGTCAGCATGAAGACGCCGCGTCCGCCTTCGGCCATGGCGCCGACGAGCGCTGCCATCTCGGCGTCGCTGGCCAGCCGCGACGGCATCGGCAAGCCGCCTTCGCCGTTGTGCGCCGGGCTCGTGCTGCTGGCGAAGCCGACCGCGCCGTGCGCCATCGCGTCGCGCACGACCGCTTGCATTTGCGCGATCTCGTCGTGCGTCGCTTCGCGCCGTGCGGCGTCGGCGCCCATGACCCAAGTGCGCACCGACGAGTGGCCGACATAGGCGGCGACGTTGGCCACCGAGCCCGAGGCGCGCAACTGCGCCATGTACTCGGGAAAGGTTTCGAAGCCCCAGGCGATGCCCTGCTTCAACGCATCGAGCGACATGCCTTCGACCTGCGTGAGGTTCCTCATCGTCAGCTCGCGATCGGCGGGCCGGCAGGGCGCGATCGTGAAGCCGCAGTTGCCGATCACCGCTGTCGTCACGCCGAGGGTCGGCGACGGCGAGAGCGTCGGGTCCCAGGTGATCTGCGCGTCGAAGTGGGTGTGGCTGTCGATGATGCCGGGCATCAGCGCGAGACCGTCGGCGTCGACGGTGCGCGCTGCCGCGTCATCGATGTGCGGCGCCATGCGCACGATGCGCCCGCCCGCGACCGCCACGTCGCCCCGCTGTGGCGCCTCTCCTGAGCCGTCGACGACGAGCGCGCCGCGAACCAGCAGATCGATCACGCCGATTTCAGCAGCGGCGCCGCGAACATGGCTTCCATCTCGCGACGGATCTTGTACGCGGATGTCGAGGTGTCCATCGCCACGTCGGACCAGCTCAGGCTCTGCCCCTGCTTCACCGCGCGCGTCACCTTCACGTCGTGCGCCAGGCCGAGCGGCAGACCACCCATGCGCGACGAGGTCGCGGCCGGCAACAGCTTGCCCCAGACCGTGTAGCCGCCCTCGCCGTCGAGGATGTCGCCGGGCTTGAGGTCGCGCTTGGCGGTGGCGACGACGTCGGCGTTCCAGCAGGTCGCGACGCCGGTCGCTTCGCCGCGCAAGGCCACGCTCGCCACCGACATGCCGACCTCCAGCCCGATCAGATGCCAGCGCTTGTAGAGCGTGAAGTAGCGGCCGCTCGGATCGGTGTGGGCGTTGTATTCCTCGAAACAGTTGCGGATGTACTCCGTCTCGCCTTCGACCGTGACCCACACGCCCATGCGGATGTCGTAGGGAATCTTGCGGCCGTTCGCCTCGAGCGAGGAGATCACCTCGACCATGCCCTTGCGTTCGAGCACACCGCCTTCCGAGATGGGCCGCGTCACTAAGGGAATGTCTTCGACGCTGGCCGGCGGATAGAGCAAGCCGTTGCTCGGCACCGTCAGGCCGGTGGCGTTGGCCACCGCGGTCGATTCGATCGAAGGCTTGGAGCCGTCGAGGAAGCTGTTGAACATCTTCGGATTGAGGCCGCCACGTTCCGCCTGCTCGGGCGTGAGGCCATAGTTGCCCCACACCGTCTCGGGCGTCGACTCGCAGAAGTGCGGCAGCCACTTGTGGCCGCGCCCGGCCGCCGTGACCGGAAAGCCGCAGGTGCGCGCCCAGTCGACCAAGTCGCAGATCAACGCCGGCTGGTCACCGAAAGCCAGCGAGTAGATCACGCCGGCCTCGACCGCCTTTCTCGCCAGCAGCGGCCCGCAGAACGCATCGGCCTCGACCGTGACGTTGACGACGTGCTTGCCGTTCGCAAAGGCAAGCAGGCAGTGCTCGACCGCCGCGATCGGATGCCCCGTGCACTCGACCACGACGTCGATCGCCGGATGCGAGACCAGCGCCCGCCAGTCCTCGCCGATGTGCGTCGTGCGGCCGTCTCTGATCGCGGCGTCGAGGCTGGCTGCGCGCGTCTGCGCATCGCTCCAACCCACGCGGGCCAGGTTGCGCCGCGCGCCGTCGGGCGAGAGATCGGCGATGCCGACCAGGTGCACGCCGGGCGTGCGCGGCACCTGTGCCAGGTACATCGAGCCGAACTTGCCGGCACCGATCAGGCCGACGCGGATCGGCTTGCCTTCGGACTGGCGTTTCTGCAGTTGTGCGTGGAGGCTCATGTCGATGTTCCGTTCAGGTGTGCGAATGCAATGCAATCGGTGCGCACGGACACGGCCACCGGGGGCAGGGCGCCCCGGCCGCCCGATCCCGTGCTTGCCAACCTCACGCTGCCATCTTCAGTTCGTCGGTGGAAGTCTCCAAGGCGCTGGCCGGCATGCCGTCCTTCCAAGGCAGCTCGACGGGATAGTCTTTGAGCAGACAGTCGTCGGGCAGACTAGTGATCGGCGTGAAGTCGCGGTGCGCGATGTACTCCGGCCGCTTGAAGCGACGGATGTGGTTCGAGACCGCGCACAGGCTCAGGTAGACGCTGACTCGATTCCACGGCGAGAGGTTGGAGCCCGAGGCGTGCACGAGGCAGCCGTGGAAGAGGATCATCGATCCGGCCGGACCCTTCGGCGAGACGATGCCGCCGTGCTTGCCGCCGGCGCGCTCGACGAGCTGGCCGATCAGGCCGTTGTCGATGGTCCAGAGCGGATAGCTCGTCGTCGTCAGGTCGTGCTTCGCGTCGACCACACCGCGCTTGTGGCTGCCCGGGATGAACATGAGCGGGCCGTTGTAGTCGTTGACGTCGTCGAGGAAGATGGCCACGTTCATGGCCCGCTCGGCCGGCATCTTGTCGTCGTTCAGCCAGGTGCCGTAGTCCTGGTGCCACTGCCAGACGTCGCCGTCGAAGGCCTGCTTGCCGTTGATCTTGAACTGATGCATGTAGAGCGATTCGCCGAGCAGGTCCTCGACCGGCTCGATCATGCGCGGATGCCGCGCCAGCCTGGCGAAGGGCTCGCTGTAGAGATGCGCGGCGAAGTTCGTGCGCACCGCGTCCTTGCCTTTCTCGCGCACGTTGTAGGCCTCGCGCCGGCTGTACAGCTCGGGCACGGCGTCGGTGAGGGTGCGCGTTTCCTCGCGCGTGAACATGCCGGGAAAGAAGAGATAGCCCTCGCGGTCGAACTGCGCGAGCTGGTCATTGCCGAGTCTCATGGCTTGCCTTTCAGGGGAGGGTTCAGGACGTCGGCAAGCCGCGCCCGGAGGTTGTCGCTCGCACGGAGCGCATGGTGGTCGATGAGCCGCGCTGCCCGCTTCGCGTCGCCGGCGGAGATGGCCTCGGCGATCGCCTCGTGCTCGTCCCAGATCGTCTCGCGCTGCGGCGACGCCTGCAGCACCGCGCCCATGACGCGGCGAAGATGCACCCAGTGGGCGCGCGCGCTTTCGCCGATCAGCGGGTTGCCCGAGGCTTCGTAGATCGCTTGATGAAAGGCGATGTCGGCCTCGATCATGGCCTTGATGTTGCGGCCGCGGGCGGCGCGGCGGCCCTGCTCGACGAGCCGCAGATCGAGTGTCGCGCGCCGCTCGGCGGCGAGCCGCGCCGCCAGGCCGTCAAGCGCGCCGCGCACTTCGTAGACCTGGGCGATCCAGGCGGCATCGAGCGGAGCGACGATGACGCCGCGGCCAGGCGCGTCGTGCACCAGGCCGTCCTTCTTCAACAAGCGCAGCGCCTGCAGCACCGGCTGGCGCGAGACGGCGAGCTGCTCGGCGATCTCTTCCTGCGTCAGCCGCGCGCCCGGCGCCAGTGAACCGTCGCTGATGGCGTCGAGCAGGGAGCGGTAGACGCGATCGACCAGGTCGGGCGCGGGGTGCAGCTTGACGAGCTGGGCAGTCATGGCGGCATCTGGACTCTGTATACAGAATACGAAAGCTGGCCAGATCGGCCTACTCGGGTTTACCCCTGGGTGAAGAGCCAGGCGATGGCCGAGAAGCTGACAAAGGCGAGCGCCGTCGAGACGAGGACGATGCGCGTTACCCGGCCGTTGTCGGCGCCGTAGCGCTCGGCCAGGATCGACACGTTGCTGGCGCTGGGCAAGGCCGCCGTCAGGGTCAGGATCATCAGGCCGAAGGCCGGCACAGGCGCGCCGAGGGCGCGCGCCGCAAGACCGGCGCCGAAGATCAGCGCCGGGTGCACGAAGAGCTTGAGCAGCGCCACCGGCAGATAGCGGCCGACCGGTGTTCGCGCATGGACGTGTCGCCCCGCGCGAAACAGCACCGCGCCGATCGTGAACAGCGCGACTGGCGTCGCCGAATCACCGAGCATGCGCACGATCTGGGCGATCGGCGCCCACGGCTCGAGCCGCGTCGCCGCCGACGCGGCGCCGAGCACGATTGCCCACGGCAGCGGATTGCCGAGGGCGCCGCGCACGGCGATCCAGGCGGCGTGCGCGGCACGCCGCTCGGCTTCGCCCGCCGAGCGCGCCGACTCGGCCTGGGCCAGCGCCAGGCAGAGCGTGCTCGTGACCACGAGGTCGATGAGGATGGCGCCGATCACCGGCCCGGCCGCGGCGTCGCCGAACAAGGCGACGAGCAGCGGCACGCCCATGAAGCCGGCGTTTGGAAAGGCGGCGACGAGGGCGCCGAAGGCGGCGTCCTTCAGGCCGACGCCGGCCCGCTCGCCGCGCTTCACCGTCAGCGCGACGGTCAGGCCGATCATGAGCATCGCCGAGACGAGATAGATCGCCAGCAGCGACGGGTCGGCAAGACGCGCCAGGGGCAGACTGGCGCCGAAGCGGAACAGCATGCAGGGCAGGGCGAAGAACAGCACGTAGGCGTTCAGGCCGGGGATCGCGCTCTCGGGCAAGGGGCCGGCGCGGGCGGCCAGCCAGCCGAGCAGCACGAGGGCGAAGAACGGAATCGTGACCGCGAGGATCGCCTGCATGAAGACGAGTATCGCAACCCCGGCGAGGCCTACCCGGGTCGCTTAAGCTATGCGATTCCATCGCCTTCCGGAGCTTCGATGTCTGCGTCACAACCCGGCCCCCTGCGCCGATTCTTTCGCGGCGTCTGGCGCGTCGTCGACGTCAGCCGGCGCGTCGTTCTCAACCTCGTCTTCCTGCTCATCCTGGCCTTCGTGGTCATCGGCCTGATCCGCAGCGGCCCGCCGGTGCTTTCGGACAAGACGGCGCTGGTGCTCAACCTCGACGGTGCGGTCGCCGAGCAGAAGACGGGCAACCTGCGCTCGACTGCGCTCGACCAGGTGCGCGGCGACGGGGCGCAGAAGATGCAATTGCGCGACATCGTCGGCGTGCTCGACACCGCGGCGAAGGACGACAAGATCACGAGCCTGGTCCTCATCCTCGACGACCTGCAGCCGACCGGCTTCACGACGCTGCGCGAGATCGCCGCCGCGGTCGACCGCTTCCGCGCCGGCGGCAAGAAGGTCGTCGCCTGGGGCTCGTCGTTCGACCAGCGCCAGTACTACGTCGCCGCGCACGCCGACGAGGTCTACCTGCATCCGCAGGGCGGCGTCATGATCGAAGGCTTCGGCAGCCTCCGTAACTACTACAAAGACGCGCTCGACAAGCTCGGCGTCACCGTCAACCTGCTGCGCGTCGGCACCTACAAGAGCTACGGCGAGCCGTTCATCGCCAACGCGCCTTCGCCGGCGGCGATCGAGGCCGAGACCGCACTCAACGGCTCGCTCTGGAAGACCTACACCGACGATGTCGAGAAGCGCCGCAAGCTCGAGGCCGGCGCCCTCATGCGCGGCATCGACGACGCGCCGGCGCGGCTCGCCGCGACGGGCGGCGACCTGGCCAGGCTCGCGCTCAACGAAAAGCTCGTCGACGGCCTGAAGACCCGCGACGAGCTGCGCGCCATGATGATCCAGCGCGGCACCCTCGACCACGAGGAGAGGACTTTCCGCCAGGTCTCGTTCGACGAATACCTCGCGCGGCTGCGCCCGCAGCTCACCGGCGACGCCATCGGCATCGTCGTCGCCGAGGGCGAGATCGTCGACGGCGCGGCAGCGGCCGGCACCGTCGGCGGCCTCTCGACCGCCAACCTGATCAGGAAGGCGCGCGACAACAAGGATGTGAAGGCGGTGATCCTGCGCGTCAACTCGCCCGGCGGCAGCTCGTTCGGATCGGAGCTGGTGCGGCGCGAGCTCGAGCTCACGCGCGCCGCCGGCAAGCCGGTGATCGTCTCGATGGGTGACGTCGCCGCCTCGGGCGGCTACTGGATCTCGACCGCGTCGGACGAGATCGTTGCCGATGCGGCCACCATCACCGGCTCGATCGGCGTGTTCGCGCTGTTGCCCACCGCCGACCAGACGCTGGCCAAGATCGGCGTCCATCCGGCCGGCGTCGGCACGACCTGGCTGCGCAACGCCGGCGATCCGCGCCTGCCGCTCGACCCGCGCCTGGCCGACCTGATCCAGAAGTCGGTCGAGCACACCTACCTCGACTTCACGACCCGCGTCGCCGCGGCGCGTAAAACCACGCCCGAAAAGGTTGATGCGGTCGGCCAGGGCCGGGTCTGGTCGGGCACGCAGGCCAAGGAGCGCAACCTCGTCGACACGATCGGGCTGTTCGCGGACGCCGTGAAGGCGGCCGAGACGCGCGCCAAGCTCGGCGACAAGCCCCGCCTGCTCTACATCGAGCGCGAGCCCGGTACCTTCGCGCGGCTGGTGGCGATGCTGAACGCGCGCATCGCCGCCGCCATCGACGCCGGCATCGACGCCCGCGTCGGCGAGCTCGGCATGCCACCGGCGATCGCGCGCGACGCGCGCCGCGAGCTCGGCTGGGTGGCCGAGATCGCCGCGCGGCGGAAGCCCTTCGCGGCCGTCGTGCACTGCATGTGCGGCTCGCCCTGAGCGCACCGCCCCCCAGCCTCAACACCGCCCAGATGGAGGCGGTGCACCACCTCACGGGGCCTTGCCTCGTGCTGGCCGGCGCCGGCTCCGGCAAGACGCGCGTCATCGTGCACAAGATGGCGCGCCTGCTGCAGGCCGGCTACGCGCCGTCGCAGATCGCCGCGATTACCTTCACCAACAAGGCGGCGGCCGAAATGCGCGAGCGGGCCAAGGCGCTGGTCGGCGGCCGCGCCGCCAAGCCGCTGGCGATCAGCACCTTTCATTCGCTCGGCGTGCGCATCCTGCGCAGCCACGGCGAGCGCGTCGGTCTGAAGGCGAACTTCAGCATCCTCGACAGCGACGATGTGCTCGGCATCCTGAAAGACGCCGGCGGCGCCACTGACAACGCGCTGGCCCGGCGCTGGCAATGGGCGATCGGCGCGTGGAAGAACCGCGGCCTCGACGGCGAAGGCGCCGAGGCCGACGCCGCGTCGGCCGAGGGCGACGCACGCAGCCGCGAAGACACGCTCGTCGCGGCGCGTGTCATGAAGCGCTACGAGGAGCGCCTGGCAGCCTACCAGGCAGTCGACTTCGACGACCTGATCGGCCTGCCGACGAAGCTGCTCGAGCGCGACGCCGAGGTGCGCGACGCCTGGCGCGAGCGCCTGCGCTACGTCCTCGTCGACGAGTATCAGGACACCAACGGCGTGCAGTACGAGCTGCTCAAGCTGATCGCCGGCAAGCCCGGCCTCCTCACCGCGGTGGGCGACGACGACCAGAGCATCTACGGCTGGCGCGGCGCCACGCTCGACAACCTGCGTCGCCTGCCGGCCGACTATCCGTCGCTGAAGGTGATCGCGCTCGAGCAGAACTACCGCTCGACCGGCAGCATCCTGCGCGCCGCCAACGCGGTGATCGCGAACAACCCCAAGCTCTACGAGAAGAAGCTCTGGAGCGAGCACGGCGCCGGCGAGCCGGTGCGCATGCTCGAGTGCGACAACGAGCAGCACGAAGCCGATCGCAGCGTCGCGCACATCGAGTCGATGCGCAGCACGACCAACGCCGAGCTGCGCGACTTCGCCGTGCTCTATCGCGCCAACCACCAGGCCAAGGTCTTCGAGCAGGCGCTGCGCAAGGCCGGCATCCCGTACAAGGTCTCGGGCGGCCAGAGCTTCTTCGACCGGGCCGAGATTCGCGACCTCTGCGCCTGGCTGCGCCTGATCGTCAACAGCGACGACGACCCGGCCTTCCTGCGCGCCGCGACCAGCCCGAAGCGCGGCATCGGCCACCAGACACTGGCCACGCTCGGCACCTTCGCCGGCAAGTGGAAGACGAGCCTGTTCGAGGCGCTCTTCGCCGAGACGCTGATCGCCGCCCTGCCCAAGCGCAGCATCGAGGCGCTGCACGATTTCGGCCGCACCGTGAACGATCTCGAGAGCCGGGCCCGCGAGACGAACGGCGAGGCGGCGGCGCGGCCCTTCCTGCTCGGTTGGCTGAAGGAGATCGGCTACGAGCAGCACCTGCACGACGATGCCGACTCGCCGCCTCTCGCCGCATCGCGCTGGAGCAACGTGATCGATTTCGTCGACTGGATGGCGCGCCGTTGCGGCGGCACCGGCTCGGATGCGACCGGCGACGAGGTCGAGAGCAAGAGCGTGCTCGAGGTGGCGCAATCGATCTCGGTGATCGTCAGCCTGGCCGAGCGCGGCGACGACCAGAACGTCGTCACGCTCTCGACCCTGCATGCCGCCAAGGGGCTGGAGTGGCCGCATGTCGTGCTTGCCGGCGTCAACGAGGGGTTGCTGCCGTTTCGCGGCGCCGAAGGCGAGGTGGAGCTCGCCGCCAGCGTCCGCATCGAGGAGGAGCGCCGCCTCATGTACGTCGGCATCACCCGGGCGCGCGCCACGCTGGTCGTGAGTACGCTCGGCCGTCGCAAGCGCGGTCGCGAGACGGTGGTCGGCGTGCCGAGCCGCTTCGTCGCCGAGATGAAGCTGGACGAGGCAGGCCCCAGCGTCGATCCGCGCGAGAAGCTGAAGGCCTTGCGTGCCGCGGCGGCCGCGCGCGCAGATCGCGCGAAAGAGGAATCCCTCGCGGCCAAAGACGCCGCCTGAAACGAGGAAAGCCCATGGACATCGACCCGCTGGAAGCCACCCTAGACCTCGAAGAAGACAACGCCTTGCATCGCGAGCACGGCCGGCTCAACGCCATGGTCGCGGTGACGGTCGCGGTGCTCGCCACTTTTCTCGGCATCTGCAACGTCAAGGACGGCAACATCGTCCAGGGCATGCAGGCGGCGCAGGCCGACAAGATCGATTCCTGGGGCTACTACCAGGCGCGAACATCCGCGAGGAGATCGCCCTGGCGACGGTCGAGCAGCTGACGCTGGCGCGTGCCAGCGCGCCCGAATCGGCGCGCGCCGGCTACGACGCCTCGATCGCCAAGTACCAGGAGCTGGCGAAGAGCCAGAACGTGAAGAAGGAAGCGCTCAAGGTGCAGGCCGAGGAGGCGCAGAAGACCTACGACGCGCTCAACTTCCGCGACGACAGTTCGATCTGGCCGAGGCGGCGATCGCCATCGCCATCGCTCTGCTCGCCATCACCGCGCTCACCCACCTGGCCTGGCTGTTCTGGCTGGCGATGATCCCGAGCGTGTTCGGGCTGGCCATGGGCATCGCCGGGCTGGGCGGCTTCGGCCTGCACCCCGACATCCTGATCAAGCCGCTGACCTGAGCGCGGCGGCGCGCCCGCCGTGCGCAGCTACATGCCCTTGAAGAGGCCCGCGTAGCTGCGGCTCACCTCGAGCCTTTCGGGGTGGCCGCGCACCGCCACGAGCTGGCGACCGCGCAGGTCACGGCTCACGCCGGCGATGGCGCGCGCGTTGACGAGTGTCGAGCGGTGGATCTGCCAGAACATCTCCGCGTCGAGCTCGGCGATCAGCTCCTTGATGGGCTTTCGGATCAGCGCTTCGAGCGAGGCTGTCTGCACCCGCGTGTACTTCTCGTCGGAGATGAAGAAGAGCACATCCTCGACCGGGATCATCTGGATGCTCGTGCCGACCGTCGCCTGGATCCATCGCAGGCGCGGCACCGCACCCGGGGCCATCTTCTCGGCGAGCTTTTGCAACAAGCCCTGCATGCCGCGCGCATCGGGCGCCTCGTCGGCGTCGGCGCGATGCGCCAGGCGCTTCCTCACCCGATCGACCGTCACCTGCAGGCGATCGCGCTCGGCGGGCTTCAATACATAGTCGACGACGCCCTGCTCGAAGGCCTCGATCGCGTACTGGTCGTAGGCGGTGATGAAGACGATCTCGCAGCCGCGCCAGGGCTTGCCGCTTTCGGGCTTGGCATCGTCCTCGTCGACCGGCAGCTGAGCGATCGCGCGCGCCGCCTCGATGCCGTTCATTCCCGGCATGCGGATGTCGAGGAAGACGAGATCGGGATGGAGCCGCTCGACCGTCTCGACCGCCTCGGCGCCGTTCTTCGCTTCGCCGGCGATCTCGAGCTCGGGCCAGACCTCGGCCAGGCGGGCGCGCAGCTGCTCGCGCAGCAGTCGTTCGTCGTCGGCGATGAGGGCGGTCGTCATGTCAGGCTCGCCCCGAAGTATGCCGTCGACGCGACGCTAGGCCGCGGCCGGTCGACCGGGGTTCGACGGCCGGGCGACGCGCCAGATCACCCAGACCAGGACGAGGACCGGCGAGGCGACCAGCGCCAGCGTCGCGACGACGATGGCCAGCGCCACCGCGATCGACAGCGCCGCGGCGAGCAGGCCGAAGACGACGGCGAGAGCGCCGATGATCAGCGCGATCAGGACGCCGGCGCTGGCCGCCGCGATGACGACGGCGATGCGCCAGCCGTCGATGCCCGAGAGGCGGACCGTCTCGTCGTCGATCGTGATCGTGGTGTGGTCGAGCGGCAGGAACGACCAGGCGACGGCCATACCCACGACGATGGCCACGAAGGCCAGCAGCAGCGCCAACGCAATGGCACGCCCCCAGCCGAATCCGGTGTTCATGCGTTGGCTCCTTCGCGCATCTGCGCCTGATAGGGAACGGTGAGGGTGACGACGGTGCCGCTCGGCGCGTTGTCGGCGACGATCATCGAGGCGCGGTCGCCGTAGAGCAGCTTCAGCCGCTCGCGGATGTTGGCCAGGCCGATGCCGGTGCCGGCGGTCTCGGCCTTGCCGAAGCCGAGCCCGGTGTCGGCGACGGTGACGGCGAGCTTGCCGTGCACGATCTC
>JANXWR010000527.1 GCA_025351025.1 Burkholderiales bacterium
ACCGTCTGGTCGACCGTGATCGAGCCGCCGACCATCGGCTTGTTGCCGCCCGCCTGCTCGTACTGATTGAGGAAGTTCACCGCGTCCGAGCCACCGAGGACGACGACGACGGCGTCGATGTCCTTCGGGATCTTCGCGACCACCGCCGCGTAGTCCTTGGTGCCGAGCGGCACCCAGGCCTTGTCGACGACCTTGCCGCCCTTGGCGCAGTAGCTGGCCATGAAGCCCTGTACCTGCGAGTACGGGAAGCCGTAGTCCTCGGCGACCAGGAAGACCTTCTTGTAGCCCTTGGCGAGCGCCGCCTCGCCGACGCCGACCATCCACTGCGCGCCTTCGGTGTTGAAACGGTAGAAGTTCGGCGCCGGGTCGCTGAGCGTGGTCGCCTGCGCCCCCGAGGAGCCGTTGATGAAGGTGATGTCGGGCTTGGTCTTGGCGTAGTTCTTGACGGCGATGCCCTCGTCGCCGGACAGCGGGCCGATCATGATCTGCACCTTGTCCTGCTCGACGGCCTTGCGCGTCATGGCCACGGCCTTGTCGGGCGTCGCGTCGGACGAGACCTTGATGAACTCAATCTTCTTGCCGCCGGCCATGCCGTTCTTTTCCTTGAGCGCCATGTCGGCGCCGCGGTAGCCGTCCTGGCCCGGCACCGCGAACGGCCCTTCGAGGTTGGCGAGCAGGCCGATCTTCAGCGTCTCCTGCGCCATGGCCGAGCCGAGCAGGCAGACGGCCGCCGCCGCGCCGACGATGGTGCGGCTCAAAAGTCTTCTCTTCGTTGCTTTCAAGGTTGTCTCCTCTTTTGGTGGGAAGGCTGGAGCCGCACCAGGCGTGAGCGAAACATCGCCCACAGCCCGAGCAGCCCATCGGGGGAAAACAGGACGATGGCGAGGAACACGCCACCGATGACGAGGTTGAACCGCTCGCGCACGAACAGGTCGATGGCGAAGTTCTGCAGCAGCACGTAGACGATCGCGCCGATGAAGGCGCCGATCGGGTGCCGCATGCCGCCGAGCACGGCGATGACGAGGATGCCGATCATCTGCGCGAGGTTGATGGTGCCCGGCGAGATGCGGCCGTTGTACCAGACCATCAGCACCCCGCCGACCGCGGCGAGCAGGCCCGATACCGCGTAGGCCGCGACCCGATGCGCGGTGACGTGAAAGCCCAGCGAGGCCATGCGCCGCGGGTTGTCGCGGATGCCTTGCAGGGCGATGCCGAACGGCGCGCGCACCAGGTGCTTGACGAGAAAGTAGCCGGCCAGCGCGCATGCCAGCGCCACGAAATAGAAGGACACCGGCTCGCGGAAGTCGACGCCGAAAAGCTCGGGCGCGGCGATCTTGCTGAAGCCGCCGAAGCCGTTGAAGACCGTGTAGTTCTGCTGCGCCAGGTAGAAAAAGGCGACGCCGATCGCCAGCGTGATCATGATCGTGTAGATGCCCTCGGTGCGCACCGAGAGCCAGCCGACCGCGGCGGCGAAGACGGTCGCTGCGACGATGGAGAAGCCCGCCGCCAACCACCACGGCCAGCCGAGACTGATGGCAGGGAAGCTGCTCGTGCCGAAGATGGCGATGCCGTAGCCGGCGACGCCGGCGATGGACATCTGCGCCAGCGACACCATGCCGCCATAGCCGCCGAGAAAGGTGAGCGAGAGCGCGATCAGGCCGAGCGCCAGCGACTGCGCGCCGATCTGGTAGGTGAAGAACGGCGAGGCGACGAAGGGATAGAGCAGCACTGCGGCGAGGACGACGAGGTGGCGCGGGCGAATGCCGATCCGCTCGCTCCAGAGCGGCGTCGGACCGGTGTCGGCCGTCGACGAGGCCGGCTTCGGGGCCCGAAGCGGAGGCGCCGCGCTGTGCGCGGCGGTGATCGCCGCCGAGTTCATCGCCCTGCGCCACTGCGATGCGCTCATTCGGAAACCTCCGCGCTCCGCGCTGCGGTATTCGCCTTGGGAGCGGCCCGACGGCTCATGCCGGCTTCCCCATGATCCCGCGCGGCCTGAACGCCAGCGCCACGACCATGATCACGAAGGTGAAGACGACGCTGTAGGTCGGCGCGTAGGCCAGGCCAAACTGCTCGGCCAGGCCGATCAGCAAGGCGCCGATCGAAGCCCCGACGACGCTGCCCATGCCGCCGACGATGACGACGACGAGCGAGGCGAGCAGGTAGCGCGTGTCCTCGCCCGGCGAGATCGAAAGCGCGGTGCCGCCGACGACGCCGGCGAGTCCGGCCAGGCCGGCGCCGATCGCGAAGGTCACCGCGAAAACCAGCTGCACGTTGACGCCCGAAGCGGCCAGCATGCCGCGGTCGTCGACGCCGGCGCGGATCATCATGCCGACGCGTGTCTTGGCGAGAAAGGTCCAGAGGCCAATGCCGATGACGACGGCGCCGAGCAGCACGAAGAGGCGATAGGTCGGAAATTTCTCGACCAGCGGCAGCACCGTCGAGCCGTAAATCAAGGCCGGCGGATCGAAGGTGTAGATCTCGCCGCCGAAGTACCAGAGCATGAGATCGGCGAAGACGATCGACAGGCCGATCGTCACCAGCGTCTGGCGCAGGTCCTGGCCTTCCATGAAACGGAAGATGAAGACCTGCATCAAGAGGCCGACCACGGCCGCCGAGAAAAAGCCCGCGGCCACGGCGAGCAGCCACGAGCCGGTGTTGTCGCCGACGACCCAGCCGACGTAGGCGCCGAGCAGGAAGAGCGAGCCGTGCGCGAGGTTGACGTTGCGCATCAGGCCGAACACCAGGGTGAAGCCGCTCGCCACCAGGAAGTAGAGCGAGGCGAGCGTCAGGCCGTTGAGCAGCGTCTTGAAGTAGAGCTCGGCGTTGTCGACGACCCCCCACACCGAGAAGACGGCGATCGGCCCTGCGAACAGCAGCCAGAGCGCGATCTTCCTTTTATCCCTCACGCAGCATGCTCCCAGCGCCGTTGCGAGACGATGTCGGGCGACTTGGCGAAGACGCCGTCCTTCATGACGGCGAGGATGCGCTTCGGGTCGCGCAGGATCGAGAGGTTGGCGAGCGGGTCGCCGTCGACCAGCAGCAGATCGGCGAGGAAGCCATCCTTGATGATGCCGAGCTCGTCGGGCTTCATCATGATCTGGCCGCCATAGAGGGTGGCAGAGCGGATCGCTTCCATCGGCGTCATGCCGAGGTACTTGACGAAGAACTCGAGGTCGCGCGCGTTCTGGCAGTGCGGCGTCATCGCGAAGCCGTAGTCGCCGCCCGGCAGGATGCGGATGCCGCGCTTGTGCATGGCGCGCAGCGATTCCTGCGCCGCCTCCCATTCATGCATGTAGCCCATCTGCACCGCCTTGGCGTGCGTGATGCCCCAAGGCTCGGCCTCGTAGAGCATGGCCAGGATGATGGCGATGCCAGGGGCGACGAAGACCCGGTCCTTGGCGGCCTCGAGCATGTCGAGCGACTCGCTGTCGCTGTAGCTCGCGTGATAGATGACGTCGATGCCGTGGCGCAGCGACTGCTTCACCGATGCGGCGGAGCGGGCGTGCGAGGTGCCGCGCTTGCCGCGGATGCGCACCTCGTCCATCGCCGCGGCGACTTCGGCATCGCTCATCCAGGTGGTCTCGGCAGGCGAGTCCTGCGTGAAGTTGTCGCCCGAGAGGTTGAGCTTGATCGAGTCGACGCCGTATTTGAGGAAGAGGCGCACCGCCGTCCGCATCTCGTCGGCAGAGTTGACGTTGACGCCGAAGCTGAACTCGGGGAAAGGCAGGTGAGGCAGGGTCTCGTCGCCCAGGCCGCCGACCACGGTGATCTCCTGGCTGGCCGCGAGATAGCGCGGGCCCGGAATCTGGCCGGAGTTGATCGCGTTCCGGGTCACGACGTCGAGCCGCGGCTTGGCGCAGGCCGCGCCGACGCACGAGGTCCAGCCGGCCTCGAGGTACCGCTTCGCGATCTTGGCGCACCAGAGCACGTGCTCCTCGAGCGGCATGGTCTGGATCCCGGCCAGGGTCGCCGAGTCGTTCCACGAGAAGTGCGTGTGGGCCTCGCACATGCCGGGCATGAGCGTGGCGCCGGCGCCGTCGATCACGGCCGCGCCGGCAGGAGAGAGCGCGGCACTCGATCGGCCGACGGTGCGGATCCGGTTGCCCTGGACCAGCACGCTGCCCGCGTAGGGCATGGCACCTGTGCCGTCGAGGATGCGGACGTTGGTGAAGAGAGTGCTTTGCATGACGTGCTCCTCAGGCGGCCCATCGGGTCGTGCGGGCCGAGCGCACGGGCGGCGCGCGATGGAACTCGCCGCCCTTCATCACCGACAGGATGCGCGACTTGTCCTGCAGGATGGTGATGTCGGCGAGCGGGTCGCCGTCGATCAGCAGCAGGTCGGCGTAGCAGCCTTCGCGCACATAGCCGATCGACTTCCCCATCTTCATCATCGGCCCGCCCCAGGCGGTGGCCGAGAGCAGCGCTTCCATCGTGCTCATGCCGACGACCTTGACGAAGTTCTCGAGGTCCCTGGCATTGGTGCCGTGAGGCGTCCAGGCAAAGCCGTAGTCGCCGCCGGGCAGGATGCGCACGCCGCGCTTGCGCAAGCCCTTCATCGTCTCGACCGCGGCCTCGAGCTCGCGGTGGTAGCCCATCTTCTTCGTCACCTCGGGCGTCAGTCCCCACTCGCTGGCGTGATGGCAGGTGTTGATGAGCCAGGCCAGGCCAGGCGCGATGAAGTGCTCGAGCTTGTGCTCTTCCAACAGGTCGAGCGTCTCGGTGTCGGTGAAGCTGGCGTGGTAGATGACCTCGATGCCGTGCTTCACGCAGCGCTTGATCGCGTTGCACGAGCGCGCGTGGGCCGCAACCCGCTTGCCCCAGGCCTTGGCTTCCTCGACGCAGGTGGCGATCTCGACGTCGGTGAACTGGCACATGTCGCTCGGCATGCCGGTGATGGACTCGCCGGAGAGGTTGATCTTCACCGAGTCGACGCCCCACTTGGCCATCACGCGCACGGCGCGGCGCATCTCTTCGGCGCCGCTCACGACCGCGCCGAACGCGAACTCGGACTGCATCAGGTGCGGCTGGGTCGTGTCGCCGAGGCCGCCGGGCACGGTGATCTCCTGGCCGGCAGCGAGATAGCGCGGGCCGACGATGGTGCCGTCGTTGATCGCGTTCCGGATCACGACGTCGAGACGCGGCTTGGCGGCGGCGGCGCCGACGCAACTCGTCCAGCCCATGTCGAGATAGCGCTTGGCGACCTCGGCGCACCAGAGGATGTGCTCCTCGGGCGGCATGCGCTGGATGGCGTCGAGGCTGGGCTGGTCGTTCCAGGAGAAATGGGTGTGCGCCTCGACCATGCCGGGCATCAGGAAGGCGCCCTGGCCGTCGACGAGCCGAGCGCCGCCGACCGGCGCTGCGCGCATGCCGTGACCGCTGCGCACGACGCGGGCGATCCGGTCGCCCTGCACCAGCACCTCGCCCATGAACGGCGCCTCGCCGCCGCCGTCGAAGACGCGCACGTTGGTGTAGTGGATGTCGGCCATGACAACTCCTTCTATCTCTGCGCGGCGAGGAAGTCGCGCAGCTCGCGCACGCATTCCTCGGGCCGCTCGATCGGCGCCCAGTGGCCGCAGCGCGGCAGCACGACGACGCGGCTGCCCTTCGCCGAATGCAGCTTCTCGGCGAAGGCGCGCACCGACTGCGGAGGCGCTACGCCGTCCTCGTCGCCGGTGACGAGCAGCACCGGCGCTTCGATGCGATCGACGGCGGCAGCCCCCGCTTCGGCGAGCGCGTCGCAGGTGCGCGCGTAGCCGTCCGGGTCCTGCCGCATCAGGCTTTCCCGAACGAAGGCGACGGCGAGCGGCGAACGCTGCCGCGTCTCGGACGAGATTGCCGCGTTCAGCAAACCGAGCGCGACCTCGTGCATGCCGGCCACGCCTTCGCCGCGCGCCTTGGCGGCACGGGCGCGGATGGCGGCGCGGGCCGGCTCGGGCGGCGCGATGAGCGGGCCGAACAGGGCGAGGCTGCGCACCAGCTTCGGCGCCGCGAGCGCCAGGTGCTGGCAGACGATGGTGCCGAGCGAATGGCCGACCCAGTGCGCACGCGCGACGTTCAGCCGCGTGCAGACGGAAAGCAGCGTCTCGACGAAGCGTTCGACGGTGAGCGGCCCTGCGACCGGCGCCGAGCGCGCGCTGCCCGGCATGTCGACGCGGATGACGCGATGCCGCGCGAGCGCCGGCATGAGCGGCGTGAAAGTGTTCGTGCTGCCGCCCAGCCCGTGCACGCAGACGACGGCGTCGCCCTCGCCTTCGTCCTCGACGACGGTGCGATCGAAGATGTGCAGCGTCATCTCACTCGAACCGGTTCTCGATCGCGCCGATGCCGTCGATCTCGATCTTGACGACGTCGCCGGCGGCGAGCCACTTCGGCGGCTTGAAGCCCATGCCGACACCCGAAGGCGTGCCGGTGGCGATGACGTCGCCGGGATGGAGGGTGATGCCCCGCGAGCAGGTCTCGATCAGGGTCGGGATGTCGAAGATCATGTCCCTGGTGATGCCGTCCTGGCGCAGCTCGCCGTTGACCCAGCCGCGCACCCGCGTGTCGCGGCCGTCCATCTCGTCGGCGCTGGTGATCCAGGGGCCCATCGGGCAGAAGGTGTCGAAGCTCTTGCCGAGGTCCCACTGCTGATGGCGCACCTGCACGTCGCGCGCGCTGACGTCGTTGACCACGGTGTAGCCGAACACATGATCCATCGCCCGCGAGCGCGCGATGTCGCGGCCGCCGCGGCCGATGACGACGGCGAGCTCGCTCTCGTAGTCGATCTGCGTCGTGATCGCGGCGCCGGGCAGGCGCACCGGGTCGTGCGGGCCAATCACACAATCGGCGAGCTTGGTGAAGACGATCGGCCAGGCGTCTTCTTTCGGCAGGCTGTCGCGAAACACGGTGGTCGCGAGCTCGGCCGCGTGGGCGCGATAGTTCCGGCCGATGCAGAAGAGGCTGCGCAACGGACGATGCAGCGGCGCCATCAGATCGATCGCCTCGACCGGCAGCCGGGCGCCCGCAGGCTGTGGCAGTGACCCGCCGCGCGCCAGCGCCTCGATCAGGGGCAAGGCGCCGCGCGTCGCGTCGGCCAACGCCAGCGGCGTGGCCTGGCGCCCGTCGCGTGAAATCGTTCCGACCTGAAGTCGGCCGCCCCAGCGCCAACTGGCGATCCGCATCGCTATCCGTCTCCGTGGTGTCCGTCGGTCGCTACGGGACAGTCCCGGTGCGCCGCGAGATCGTTGCGTCAATTTGGGACTTGCGTCTCAAATCGTGATCGTCGCATCATAGGGTCCGGCCTCCAGCCTTCACAAGAGCAAGGGAGCGACCGCCGCTCCGGACAAACCCGCATGGTGCGCCTCAAGCATAAGCTCAGCCAACCGCCGCCGCCACCCGAGCGCGGCGTCAAGGCGGCGACCTTCCGGTTGCTGCTCGAGACGGCCATGGCGCTGATCCGCCAGGACGGGCGCATCCCCTCGCTCGCCGAAGTGGCGACGCGCTCCAAGGTCTCGCGCGCCACCACCTACCGCTACTTTCCGAGCCGCAGCGCGCTGGTCACGGCGGTCGTCGATTCGTCGCTCGGCCCGGTGCGCGCCTTCGCCTCGAGCGAGGCAGACGGCCGGGCCCGCGTGCATGAGCTGTTCGAGCAGACCTTCCCGCGCTTCAAGGAGTTCGAGGCGCAGATGCGCGCCGCGGCGCAGCTCTCGCTGGAGCAGTGGGCGCTCGAGCGCGCCGGCTTGCTCGAGGAGGAGCCCTACCGGCGCGGCCACCGCGTGCGCATCCTCGAGCACGCCATCGCGCCGCTGGCGACGGAGATGCCGGCCGCCGTGCGCGACCGTCTGCACCGTGCCCTCTCGGTCGTCTACGGCATCGAGCCCTACATGATCCTGAAGGACATCTGGGGCCTGCCCGATCGCGAGGTCGAGCGCATCGCCCTATGGATGGCCGACGCCCTGATCGACGCCGCGCAACGCGATGCCGCCCGCGCGCCGAAGCGGCGGCCGAAGGCGCGGTCGGTGACTTCGCCCGTCGCCGCGAAGGCGCGGCGACCATGAGCAGCGTCGCCGCAGTGGTGGCGGCGCCGGGCGAGGGGCCGCGTCCTCCGCCGGAGTGGTACGACGCGCAGTACAACAACCGTGCCCGCATCCCCGAGCACCTCGAGATCCTGCGCGCGTGGGCCGACCGCTCGGCCGAGACACGCGCCAGTCTCCCCTGCACGCTCGACCTCGCCTACGGCGACGACCCGAGCGAGCGCCTCGACGTCTACACCCCGCGCGCGCAGGGCGCGCCGGTCCTCGTCTACCTGCACGGCGGCTACTGGCGCGCGCTCGACAAGCGCGACCAGTCCTTCGTCGCCGCGCCCTTCGTCGATGCCGGCGCGATGGTCGTGCTGCCCAACTACGCGCTCTGCCCGGCGGTCGGCATCGAGCACATCGTCCTGCAGCTGGTGCAAGCGCTGGCCTGGGTCTGGCGCAACGCCCGGGCGCACGGCGGCGACCCCGAGCGCATCGTCGTCGCCGGCCACTCCGCAGGCGGCCACCTCGCGGCGATGCTGCTCGCCTGCGACTGGCATGCCGTCGCGCCCGGCCTGCCCGGCGACCTGGTGAAGAGCGCGCTCGCCGTCTCGGGCGTCTTCGAGCTCGAGGCGCTGCGCCATGCGCCTTTCCTGGCGCCCGATCTCAAGCTCGACGCCGTCTCCGCTCTGCGCCTCAGCCCGGCCGCGATGCCCGCGCCGCGGTTCGGCAGGCTCGTCGCCGTCGTCGGCGGCGACGAGAGCGAGGAGTTCCTGCGCCAGAACGCGTGCATCGCCGAAGCCTGGGGAGTCGATGTCGTGACGGTCTGCGAACAGGTGCCCGGCCGCCATCACATGGACGTGTTGTTCGCGCTCGCCGATCCGGTCGAGCGCACGCACCGACTCGCCTTGCAGCTGCGCGGGTTGGCGCCGCCCTGACGCGCATCGTCGTCGGCCGCCTTCAGCGCGCCGGGTCGCGCACCGCCAGTCGCACCAGCAGGAAGGTCATCCCGGCATACGGCCAGATCCAGCCGACCCACTGCGCTGCGCCGTGAAAGCGGATGAAGCGGCCTTGCTCCCAGGCGTTCAGGCTCTGCGCGAAATACGGATCGGCCGGCGCCTGCGCCACGAGCATGACGAGCGCGGTGAGCGTGATCAGGCCGAAGCCGGCGGCGACGCGACCCGGTACCAGGCTGAGCAGGGCCGCCGCCGCCATGCCGACGAGCACGCCCTGCATCGCCATCGACGTGGTCCAGGCGAAGGCATGTTGCGGTCCGAAGTTGAGCGCGGTCGAGAGCGTCGTCGCGCCGACGCCAAGCGCCGTCGCGCCGAGCACCAGCGCGGCACGGCGCCAGCCCGGCACGGCGATGGTGAAGGCGACGAGGCAGGGCGCGACCAGGCCGAGCACGATGATCGAGAGCTCGCTGGCCGGCGCCAGGGCGACGCGCTTGGCCTGCACCGTCGCGATGTCGGCCCAGCCCGCCGTCCAGGCCTCGGCCGGCGTCCCCTGCAGCAGCTCGGCGAGCGCCGGCTGGACGCGGCCGAGCACATGGCCCAGGCCGAACGGCACCGCTGTCGGAAAGAGCAGGCCGATCGGCCAGAGCACGAGCAGCGCCATGCCGCCCGCGCTGCGCGCCACGAACCAGCGCTCGCGCGTCTTCTGCCAGCGCTCGATGCCGCCGTGTCCGTTCAGGATCAGGCCGATGCCGACGCCGAGCGCGGTGCCCGCCGCATTGAGGCCGAGGTCGACGTTCGACGAGACCCGCTGCGGCAGGTAGTTCTGCAGGAACTCCATGCTGAAGGAGAGCAGCGTGCCGAGCGCCACCGCGATGCAGGCCGAGCGGCCGGCCGGCCGGCCGCTGCGCAGCAGCGCGACAAAGTAGAGCAAACCGAGCGGCATGTAGCCGAGCAGGTTGGAGACGAGATCGAAAGTGGTCCACCAGCGCGGCCAGCCGAGCAGCAGGAACTCGAGCGGGCCGACCCCGGGCGCGCGCCAGCCGGCGAACGGGTAGAGGCTGGCGTAGACGATCAGCGCTGTGTAGAGCCAGGAGAGCGGAACGGCGGAGCTGCGGTGGCGAGTCATGGGACCGGCCCGGCACCGGGCCGCCCCAAGCCCAGCCGCGGCTCCTCGGGAGGCAGCGACCGGAGGGAGCGTGGGGGCTTCACAAGATCAAAAGGGCTTGACCACGACGAGGACGACGATCGCCGCGAACAGCAGCACGGCAGTTTCGTTGAAGACACGGAACCAGCGTTCGCTCCTTTCGTTGGCGAACTCCTCGAACTTGCGCAGCAGCGAGCGGCAGGCGTGGTGATAGCCGATGGCGCAGGCGACGAGCACGATCTTGGCGTGCAGCCAGTAGTTGCCCGGTCCCTTGCCGACGCCATAGCCGAGCCAGAGGACGAGGCCGAGCGCGATCGCCACGACCATGAGCAGGCCCGAGAAGCGGTAGAGCTTTCTCGCCATGACGAGCAGCCGCTCGCGCTCGGCGTGGCTGTCGGCCGGTACGCTCGCCAGGTTGACGAAGATGCGCGGCAGGTAGAACAGGCCGGCGAACCAGCTGCTGACGAAAACGATGTGAAAGGCCTTGACCCAGAGCAGCGATGAACCCATCCGGGGATTATCGATAGTTGTCGTCCTAGAATCCGCCCCGTGCAAACGCCCCCGCCCTATCCCGCGAGCCGGCCGCGGCGCCTGCGCCACGACGCCTGGAGCCGCGACCTGGTGCGCGAGTCGCGGCTCGCGGCGAGCGACTTCATCCTGCCCGTGTTCGTGCTCGAGGGGCGCGACAAGCGGCAGGACGTCGCCTCGATGCCCGGCGTGCAGCGCCTCTCGATCGACCACCTGCTGCCGGTCGCCGAAGAGTGCGTCGCCCTCGGCATTCCGGTGCTGGCCCTGTTCCCGGTGCTCGAGCCTTCGTTGAAGAGCGAGGACGGCCGCGAGGCGCTCAACGCCAACGGCCTGGGGCCGACGGTGGCGCGCGAGCTGAAGAAACGCTTTCCCGAGCTCGGCGTCATGTGCGACGTCGCGCTAGACCCTTACACCACGCACGGCCAGGACGGCCTGCTCGACGCCACCGGGTACATCCTCAACGACGAGACGGTGGCGGTGCTGGCGCAGCAGGCGCTGGTGCAGGCCGAAGCCGGCGTCGACATCGTCGCGCCGAGCGACATGATGGACGGCCGCATCGGCGCCATCCGCGCCGCGCTCGAAACGAGCGGCCACATCCATACCCGCATCATGGCGTACAGCGCCAAGTACGCGAGCGCCTTCTACGGCCCGTTCCGCGACGCGGTGGGCTCGGCCGCCAATCTCGGCAAGGGCAACAAGAAGGTCTACCAGATGGACCCGGGCAACAGCGACGAGGCGCTGCGCGAAGTGGCGCTCGACATCGCCGAGGGCGCCGACATGGTGATGGTCAAGCCCGGCATGCCTTACCTCGACATCCTGCGCCGCGTCAAGGACGAGTTCCGCATGCCGACCTTCGCCTACCAGGTGAGCGGCGAGTACGCGATGCTCAAGGCGGCGGCGCAGAACGGCTGGCTCGACCACGACGCCGCGATGATGGAGACGCTCCTCGCATTCAAGCGCGCCGGCGCCGATGGCGTGCTGACCTACTTCGCGCTCGACGCGGCTCGGGCGCTCGCCGCGCGAGGCTGATCCCAGCGGAGCCGCGAGCGATGCAGAGCCCCCACGCTCACTGCGTTCGCTGCCCCCCGAGGGGGCGCTCAGTGCCCTTCGGGCGGCCGTGCTGGCACTGAGATGCGCGCCTTCCACATCCTCGGCGACCAGTTCACGGAGCTCGGCGGCCTGCCCGAGGCGCTGCCGGCGACCGGCTACCTCTGGCTGGCGAGCGCGCGCTGCGCGTTCGAGGTCGGCGCCGCCGACGTGCAGGCGGCGCTGCAGCGCTGGACCGG
>JANXWR010000401.1 GCA_025351025.1 Burkholderiales bacterium
GGCGTAGTCGCTTTCGCGCGTGTCCTCGACGGGCGCATCGAGTTCGGTCCAGTCCGTGGACGGATTCGCCACGAACTTGACGACCTTGCGAAAGAAACTCGTCGTGTCTTTGGGTTCCGCCATCGGGAGAATCGGCAACGCCGCGAGGCCCGGAAATGCGGGCCCTGTGCTCAGTCGCCGAACATCTTTTGCTTCAGTTCGCGCCGCTGCTGCGCTTCGAGCGACAGTGTAGCCGTGGGCCGCGCGATGAGCCGCCCCAGGCCGATGGGTTCGCCGGTTTCGTCACAGAAACCGTATTCGCCGGACTCCAGCCGTGCCAGCGACTGCGAAATCTTCTTCAGGAGCTTGCGCTCGCGATCGCGGGTGCGCAGCTCCAGGGCATGCTCTTCCTCGATGGTCGCGCGATCGGCCGGATCGGGAACGATCGAGGTGTCTTCACGCAGATGCTCGGTTGTCTCGCCGGCATTGCTGAGCAGGTCGTCCTTGAGCGCGCCGAGCTTTACCTTGAAGAACTCGATCTGCTTCTCGTTCATGTACTCCGAGTCCGGCATGGCCAGCACCTCGGCGTCGGTCAGCTCGCGACCGCTCTTGGTCTTCCAGGCGTTGGCGAGCTTCGGATCTGCCTTCTGCTTTTCGCGGGGGATGTCGATTTCTTCCGTTTTCATTTGTCGGGTCGGCGGCCGGGGCGGTGCGAATCGGTCGGCAAAGCGTGAGGTCGGCGGCGGCAAGGGAGCCTGCACCGGAGCGACGAAGTACTTTGGCGTGCCGCGCCCGGGCTTGCGCGGCACGACGCCGGCCGGGAAGGCAATCGGCAGGCCCACGACGGGCGGCGTCGGTGCCGCGACCTTGGCCGCGGCGGCAGGCGCCGGCGCCGGCTTCGGTGCCGCGGTCGGAGCCGCCTTGACCGGAGCCGCCTTTACCGGCGCCGGGGTGGTGGGCTTGACAGTCCTCGCGACAGGCGCCGGCGCGGGCTTGCCAGCGTGCGGTTTGGCGGCGTGAGGCTTGGCGACCGGCCTGGCCGCGACTTTCTTGACCGGCTTGGCCGCCGCCTTCTTGGCTACTGGCGCCTTGGTCGGCGCCGCCTTTTTGACGGCTGCGTGCGACGCCCTGGCAGGCGCGGCTTTCTTCGTCGCCGTCTTCTTGACGGAGGCGGCGTGCCGGGCGCCTGACGACGCCTTGGACGGTGATTTCTTCTTGCCGGCAGATGTGCTCACAGTTCCTCCTCGCGACCTCGGCTCGACCCCGCATGGCAAGGCGGCTGTGCGGGGTGGGGCCGGTTCAAGCGCCGCGGATTGTAGTCACCTGCAACGCCCGCGCGACGGCTCATGCGAGACACTGTTTCAGGCCTTGCTCGAGGATCTCGCGCGGTAGGTCGATGCCGATGAACACCATCTTGCTGTTTTTCTTCTCGCCCGGCATCCATTTCGGGCCCAGGTCGCTGCCCATCAGCTGGTGCACGCCTTGGAAGATGACCTTGCGGTCGGCGCCCTTCATCCAGAGGACACCCTTGTAGCGGAGCAGCTTCGGCCCATAGACCTGAACGATGGCGCCGAGAAAGTCCTCGAGCTTGCCGGCGTCGAGCGGCTTGTCGGCTCGAAAGACGAAGGATTTGACGTCGTCGTCGTGGGCATGGTGGTGCGGGTGGTCGCCGTGCTCGTGGTCGTGATGATCGTGGTCGTGATCGTGCTCGTCGGCCTTGAGGAAGTCCGGGTCGATCTCGAGCTTGGCGTTGAGGTTGAAGCCCTTCAGGTCGAACACGTCGGCAATCGGCACCTCGCCGAAGTTCACCCTCGACTGCTTGGCGCGCGGATTCATGTGCTTGATGCGGTGGATCAGCGCGCCGACCGTCTCGTCGTCGACGAGGTCGGTCTTGCTGATGAAGATCTGGTCGGCAAAGCCGACCTGGCGGCGCGCTTCCTGGCGGGTATCGAGCTGCTGGTCGCCATGCTTGGCGTCGACCAGGGTGAGGATCGAGTCGAGCAGGTAGCTTTCGGCGATCTCGTCGTCCATGAAGAAGGTCTGCGCCACCGGGCCGGGGTCGGCCAGGCCGGTGGTCTCGATGACGACGCGGTCGAAGTCGAGTTCGCCCTTCCTCTTCTTCTCGGCCAGGTCGGCCAAAGTGGTGCGCAGATCCTCGCGGATCGAGCAGCAGACGCAGCCGTTGTTGAGCTGGATGATCTGCTCTTTCGAATCCTGGACCAGGATCTCGTTGTCGATGTTCTCCTCGCCGAATTCGTTTTCGATGACGGCGATCTTTTGCCCGTGCGCTTCGGTCAGCACGCGCTTGAGCAACGTCGTCTTGCCCGAGCCCAGGAAACCGGTCAGGATGGTGGCGGGGATGAGGCTCATGGGCGGTTCACTTCGGTTGCAGGGTTGGCGAATGCGGTGCGCGGCGCCGTATGGCGCGGGGCCGACCGCGGCAAATGAGGCCGGCGCCCGCTCCTTCAAGGTAGCAGACTTGTCAAGCGGGCACGTTTCGCGCTTCGGGTAAGCTGACCGCCGCTCCGGTTTTCGCCGGCTGCCACTTCCACTCCTCGATGTCAGAACCTCCCGCCGCCCGCGCCGCGCGCGGCGCCGACAAGGCCGCCGCGTCGCCCGACCGGCGCAATATCTTCCAGAAGCTCGTCGACCTCGTCTCGCCGGGCCCCGAGTCGCGCGACCAGCTGATGGAGTCGCTCGCCGACGCCGAGCACAAGGAACTGATCGAGCCCGAGTCGCGGATGATGCTCGAAGGCGTGATCCGGATGGCCGACATGACGGCCGGCGACGTGATGGTGCCGACGCCGCACATGGACCTGCTCGACATCGACGCGCCGTACGACGAGCTGCTGCACGTCATCATCCGCACCGGCCATTCTCGCTTTCCGGTATTCGAGGAGCGGCGCGAGAACGTGATCGGCATCCTGATGGCCAAGGATTTGCTGAAGTTGCAGCGCTCGCCCGACCTCAGCCTGCGCACCCTGCTGCGGCCGGCGGTCTTCGTTCCCGAATCGAAGGCCCTCAACGACCTGCTGCGCGACTTTCGCTCGAACCGAAATCACCTCGCCATCGTCATCGACGAGTTCGGCACCACGGCCGGGCTGCTGACGATCGAGGACGTGCTCGAAGAAATCGTCGGCGAGATCGAAGACGAGTTCGACGACAAGGACGGCGAAAGCAGCATCTACACGCTGGCCGACGGCGGCCAGCGCGTGGCGGGCGACACGACGGTCGCGGCGGTGAACGGCTTCTTCGACGTCGCCCTGCCGACCGACGAGTTCGACACCATCGGCGGCCTGGTTGCTCAAGAGCTCGGCCGCGTGCCACGGCGCGGCGAGGCGGTCACCGTGGCCGGCCTCACGTTTACCGTGATGCTTGCGCGCGGCGGCGCCGTGCGCTGGTTCAAGGTGACCCGCGCCGCCGAAGAAGCGCTCGGGTCGGACGGCGCTTGACGGCGTTGGCGGCAGGCAGCCCGCGCTCGGGTCGGCCTTGGCCCCTCGCGTTCGACGCTGTCTTCGTCGCCGCACTCGGCGCCGCACAGACGCTGGCTTTCACCCACACCGCCTTCTGGCCGGCGCAGATGCTCGCCGTGTCGCTGCTTGCCTGGCGCGTTCGACTGGCTTCGCCCGGGCGTGCTGCCATGCTCGGCCTCGCCTTCGGCACCGCCTGGATCGGCGCCGGCACATGGTGGCTGTACGTCAGCATGCATCGCTACGGCGGCTTGCCGGCCTGGCTTGCCGCGCTCGCCGTGTTCGCGCTGGCCAGCTTTCTCTCGCTTTACCTCGCAGCGGCGATGGCGGCAGTGGCGCGCTGGCGTGGTCGCGGACCGCTGGCCGGCGCTGCCTTGTTCGCCGCGGTCTGGCTACTCGCGGAGCTGGCCCGCGGCATCATCTTCACCGGCTTTCCATGGGTCGCGAGCGGCTACGCGCAGATCGATTCGCCGCTCAGCGGCTATGCGCCCTGGCTCGGCGTCTACGGCCTTGGAGCGGTCGCCGCCGGCGTCGCCGCCGCCTTCGGTTTCAGCAAGCTGTACACGGTCCGCGGATGGCTCGCGCCGGGCGCTGCGCTACTGGCTGCGATCGTTCTCGGCGCGCTGGCCGGCAGCGTCGATTTCACGCACCCGACGGCGACGCTTTCAGTGACGCTGCTGCAAGGCAACGTGCCTCAGGACGAGAAGTTCTCGGCTCGCTTCGTCGACGAAGCGCTGGCGTTGACGGCGGCGCAGCTCGCGGGCGCGCGCGGCGATCTCGTGGTCGGGCCCGAGACCGTGATTCCGCTCCTGCCGAGCCAGCTCGACCCCGTCTGGTGGCAGGACGTTCTAGCGCGATTTCGCCAGCCCGATCGTGCCGCGATCGTCGGTCTGCCGCTCGGCAACGAGGACGTGGGCTACACGAATTCGGCGGCCGGCATCTCGGCCGCGACGGCCGGCTTGCCCGGCGGCTTCTATCGCTACGACAAGCATCACCTCGTTCCGTTCGGCGAATTCATCCCGCGCGGCTTTCGCTGGTTCACCGAGCTCATGAACATCCCGCTCGGCGACTTCAACCGCGGGCCGGTGACTGCTC
Source organism: Burkholderiales bacterium (assembly GCA_025351025.1). GTDB lineage: Bacteria > Pseudomonadota > Gammaproteobacteria > Burkholderiales > Burkholderiaceae_C > Schlegelella_A. The sequence goes on from JANXWR010000401.1 coordinate 4,545, forward strand.
CCTCGTTCGTCGTCAAGGGCGAGCGGGTCGCGCCAAACATCTGCTACGAGGACCTGTTCGGCGAAGAGCTCGCGGCGCGCTTCGTTCCCG
>JANXWR010000553.1 GCA_025351025.1 Burkholderiales bacterium
ACCAGAGCACCGCGCCCGCTGCGAAGGCGAGCAGCGCCGTGCACCAGATGCCCGAGGCGAGCGAGAGCAGCGCCGTCACGCCGGCAAGAACGGCCGGGCCGCCGGTCGAACCGAGGTCGGACATGAGCCGCCAGAGGCCGAGGAAATGTGCGCGGCCGGCGCTCGGCGAATAGTCGGCGCCGAGCGTCATGATCATTCCCGAGCCGATGCCGTTGCCGAAGCCGAGCAGCAGCGCCGCGAGCAGCAGCGTCTTCGCGCCGTGCGTGAAAGGCATTGCCAGCAGCGACACGCCCATGACGATCATCGAGGGTACGGCGACCCAGTTGCGGCCCTTCCTGTCCATCACCTTGCCGGCCGGATAGAAGACCAGCATGTCGATGCCGCCGGCCAGGCCGTAGATCAGCGAGGTGGTGGCGGCGTTGAGGCCGATCTGCTCGGCCCAGAGCGGCACGACGGCCTGTCGGGAGGCGCGAACGGCGCTGACGAGCAGCGCGCCAATACCGACGGTGAGAAAGATCTTCGCATGGCCGGCCGTCACGGCGCGAATCGTCGGTGGCGGCGGTGCCGGCTCGGCGGTGATAACCGTGGCGTGATGGTCGCCCGGCAACTCCGGCATGCGCAGGGCGATGATCGCCGAGAGGATCAAGGCCACGCAGCCGACGCCGTAGGCGCCCGGCAGGCCGGCGAACGGGATCACCGCGGCACTGATGAACGGGCCGATGAAGAGGCCGATGCGCATCACGCCGCCCAGGGTCGAGAGGGCGCGGGCGCGATAGTGAAACGGCACGGCTTCCGTGAAATAGCTCTGCCGGGCCAGGCCGAACACGGCGCCGGCCATACCGATCATGAAGACGCCGACGGCGAAGGCGACGAGGTGCGGAACGAGCATGCAGATCGCCATCGCGATCGCGCACCAGACGCCGGCGCCGACGATGGCGCGGCGCTCGCCGTAGCGCGTCGTCAGGATCGACGCCGGGATGTTGCAGACGAGCGAGCCGACGCCGATCAGCGTCACCATCAGCGCCGCCAGCGCGACCGAGCCGCCGAGATCGCGCACGCTCAGCGCGACGATGGGCAGGATCGCGCCTTCGCCCAGGCCGAACAGCAGCGACGGTCCGAACGCGGGAACGGCGATCTGGCGCAGCGAAAAGGCGGGCGTCTCGGTCACGGCGTTCGAAGGGCGAGGGCCGCATCGTCCCACGCCTTCGCCGCCACGCGCTCGCCCCACAGATCGACCTCGACCGGGCTGCCCGCATGTGGCCGCGTCGCCGCCGCGCCGCGCAGGTAGCCGAGCGCGACGCAGGCGCCGGCCTTCGGGCTCCAGCCGGCCGAGGTGATCTCGCCCGCGGCCTCGCCGTCGATGAGCAGCGCTTCGCCGCCCCAGGCGTAGGCCGCGGGCGATTCGAAGACGAGCGTCACGAGGCGCTTGGCCGCGGGCCGGTCGCGGCGCTGGAGCAAGGCGCTCTTGCCGATGAAGTCAGCGGCCTTGTCGAGCTTGACCGCGAACATCGTCCCGGCGTCGAAGGGTGTCTCGTCGGGACCGAGCTCGGCTCCCCAGGCACGCCGCCCGGCCTCGATGCGCAAGGCATCGAGCGCGTAGTAGCCAGCATCGGCCAGGCCGAGTCCTTCGCTCGCGCCGTGCAGCGCGAGGTAGACATGGCGCGCCATCTCGATCGGCACGTAGAGCTCGAAGCCGGGCCCGCCGACATAGCTCATGCGCGCGGCGCGAACCCGGGCGTAGCCGACGTCGATGTCGGTGGTGTGCGAGAACTTGAGGCGGTCGGCGCCCAGCCGCTCCGCCGTGTCGGCGGCGCCGACGCGGGCGAGCAAGGTGTTGGCGTTCGGGCCCATCACCGAGAGCACCGCGGTCATGGCGCTGACGTCGGTGAGCACCGCCGATTCGCCCGCATGCAGGTGTCGAGCGATCCAGTCGACGTCGCGCGTCGGTTGCGCCGAGCCGGTGACGAGCAGGTAGCTTTCGACGCCGAGCCGCGTGATCGTCAGGTCGCTCTCGAAGCCGCCGCGCTCGTTGAGCAACGCGGTGTAGACCATGCGCCCGGGCGCGACATCGATGGCATTCGCGCACAGCCGTTCCAGCGCGGCGAGCGCGTCGCGGCCTTGCAGCAGCAGCTTGCCGAACGAGGTCTGGTCGTAGAGCGCGACCGACTCGCGCGTCGCCTTCTGCTCGGCGATGACGTTGGGCAGCCAGTGCGGCTTGTCGAGCGTGTGCGCGTGCACGATCTTCGCCGCCTTGCCAGCGCCTTCCGTGTTGGACCGCACGAAATAGTTGACGCGCTCCCAGCCGTTCTTCGAACCGAAGACTGCGCCCTTGGCAGCAAGCAGGTCGTAGAGCGGCGAAGTGCGCAGCGGCCGCGCCGTCTCCAGCTCCTGGCGCGGCCAGCGCATCGCGTAGTGCAGCCCGAGCGTCTCGCCGGTGCGCTCGGCGAGCAGCTTGCGATTGGCCATGAACGGGCCGAAGCGGCGGATGTCGACGTCGGAGAGGTCGCTCTGCGGGCTGCCTTCGATCACCCACTCGGCGATCATCCGGCCGGCGCCGCCGGCGTTGGCGATGCCCGCCGAGTTGAAGCCGGCGGCGACGTAGTAGTGGCCGAGCTCGGGCGCCTCGCCGAGGATGAAGTTGCCGTCGGGCGTGAAGCTCTCCGGCCCGTTGAGCAGCATCTTCACCTGCGCCGTCTCGAGGCGGGGCGTGCGGTGCATCGCCGAGGTCATGAGCGGCTCGAACTGATCCCAATCCTCGCCAAGCAGCTCGAAGCGAAAGGTCGACGGGATCGGGTCGACCCTCCACGGCTTGGCCTGCGGCTCGAAGCCGCCAATGACCAGGCCGCCGACCTCTTCCTTGTAGTAGATGAAGCCGTCGGGGTCGCGCATCACCGGCAGCATCGGATGCACGCCCGCGATGCGGTCGGTGACGATGTAGAAGTGCTCGGCCGACCAGAGCGGCACGCTGACGCCGGCGAGCGCGCCGAGCTGCCGTGCCCATTGGCCGGCGCAGTTGACGACCGCCTCGCAGGCGATCTCGATCTCATCGCCCTCGTGCCGCACCCGCACGCCGGTCGCATGGCGGCGCGATCCCTGCGTTGCCGTCGACACGCCGATGACCTCCATGCCTTCGACGATCTTCACGCCGCGCTGCCGCGCCCCCTTGGCCAGCGACATGCAGAGGTCGGCCGGATCGGCCTTGCCGTCGCCGGGAATCCAGATCGCGCCGGCGAGATCGTCGGTGCGCATTACCGGAAACAGCTCGCCGGCACGCACCGGGCTGATCTCCTCGCACTCGACGCCGAAGCTGCGGGCGAGCGCGAGCTGGCGGCGGAGCAGCATCATCCGCTCGGGGGTCTTCGCGACGTTGACGCTGCCGCACTGCTTCCAGCCCGTGGCGAGACCCGTCTCGGCTTCGAGGCTCGCGTAGAGCTCGATGCCATAGCGACTCATCCGCGTCATGTTGCGGTTGGGCCGCATCTGGCCCACCAGCCCGGCGGCGTGCCAGGTCGTGCCGCAGGTAAGCCTGCCCTGCTCGAGCAGCAGCACGTCTTTCTCGCCCAGCTTGGCGAGGTGATAGGCGGTCGAGCAGCCGACGATGCCGCCGCCGACGACGACGATGCGGGCTTGCGCGGGGAGGGCGGCCATGGCGGGGTGAGCTTACTGTGCGGTCCGTTGCTCGCGAGGCGCTCGATCCAATGGAAGGATCGGGACGGCGGGGCGCTCTGTTGCGCTCATGTCCCCCGAAGCCGCCCTGCGGGCGCCTTCTCCTCCTTTACTTCGCTCCACAGAGCGCCCCACCGTCCCGACCCGCCACCAATCGCCGCTTTGTCGACCACGTGGCCGCTGGCCTCGGGCATGGGGCGGCCCCCGCAGCGAAGTAAAGGAGGAGAACGCCGCCGCAGGCGACCTTCGGGGGACAGTGAGCGGAGGGGGCCACCCCGTGGCCGAGGCCCGTACCAACCCGTTGGCCGCAAGCGCATGGTTTACGACGGCTGCAAGCACCTCGTCGAGCTATGCCAGCCGTAACGCCATCACCCCGGCGACGATGGCGCCGGTGCCGATCGCGCGCTGGAAGCGGAAGCGCTCCTTGAGCAGCAGCACGCCGATCAGCGCCGCGAATAGCACCGAGGTCTCGCGCAGGGCGGCGACCGAGGCGACCGGCGCGTGCGTCATGGCCAAGAGCGCGATGCCGTAGGCACCCATCGACGCGCATGAGCCAAGCATGGCGACCGGCCAGCGCTCGCGCATGAAGGCGAGCGACGGCGCCAGATCGGCGCGGCGCTGCCACATGACGATCGTGAAGTAGGGCACGCCGTCGATCAGGAACAGCGCCGCGACGTACTGCAGCGCATTGCCCGAGGCACGCACGCCGAGGCCGTCGACGAGGGTGTAGCTGGCGATGATGACGGCGTTGGCGAGCGCGAAGGCCAGCGCATGGCGCCGCGAGCCGGCGCCGCGGGCCGAGCGGGTCAGGCCGATCGTCAGCACCCCCGCGCTGATGCCGCCGATGCCGAGCCAGGCGGCGAGCGGCAGGTGCTCGCCGATCAGCGGGCCACTGAGCAGGGCGACCAGCAGCGGCGCCGAGCCGCGCATGATCGGATAGGCGAAGCCGAGCTCGCCGTGCCTGTAGGCGCCGACAAGGGTCACGTAGTAGCCGACGTGGATGACGAGCGAGCCGGCGATCCACGGCCAGGCTTCGCTGCGCGGCAGGCCGACGAAGGCGACCAGAACCGCGCCGACGCCGCAGCCGAGCACATGGATCAGGGCCGTGTCGAGCGCCTTGTCGGTGCCCGACTTGATGAGCGCGTTCCACGACGCGTGCAGCAGCGCGCCGAACAGGACCGCCGCGACGATCGGCCAGGTCAGGGAAAGCATCATGCAGCGGCGGTCGAGGCGCAGCGCGCGGCACGGGCCATGAAGTGGGCGAGCGACGGCGTCTGCAGGTCGGCCTGCTTGGCCAGGTCGTCCCACTGGCGCAGCAACACCGCGTCGCGGGCGCCCGGCTGGGCCAGAAAGCCGCTGGCCTGTGCGGCGTCGAAGATGCCGCCTTGCAGCCCGAGGCTGCGCTTCGAGTCGTCGGAGAGCCTGGCCCAGTAGCCGTCGTTGGCGCGACAGAGATAGCGCTTGGCGTCGACATGCAGCTTGATCGCGTCGAGTACGGCGGCAGGGAACAGGCCGCGCAGGAAGGGCAGGGCGTAGTACTGGTGCGTGTCGTCGATGCCGCGCAGGGTCGGCGTCTCGCCCTGTTCGTTGAGGAGATGGCCGAGGTCGTGCAGCAGGCAGGCGGCGACGAGCTCGTCGCTCGCCTCACTCTGCTCGGCGAGATGGGCGGTCTGCAGCGCATGCTCGAGCTGCGTCACCGGCTCGCCGCTGTACTGGGCGCTGCCGTGGCGCGTGAACAGCAGCTCGATGTCTTCGAGGGTCAGCATGAGGAGTCTCCGGGCC
>JANXWR010000554.1 GCA_025351025.1 Burkholderiales bacterium
GCGGTGCACTGGAAGTACAGCCGGCCCTCGCGCCGAAACGAGCTGCTGTGGCCGCAGCCACACGCCGGGCAGGCAAAGCCCGACGGCCAGCGCGAGGCGATCAGCGCCGCTTCGCACTTGTCATCGCTGCCATAGCGGTCCATGAACTCGGCCATCGAAAGTCCAGGTTGAAACTGCACTCGGTTCATCGTCATGGGTCACCTCCTGTGGCGGTGAATCCATCTTCAATTCTCGGTAGCTCACCACGTGAGCCTGCTGAGGTTCGTCGCTAGTCAAGAAACAGGTAGTCCTTTTCGCCAAGGTGCAGCCGAGCCGCGGCATGGCCCTCGTCAACGGGCATGCCGCAGACGGGATCGACACTCGCTGCGGCCGCTCGAACAAGCGTGTTCATTCGTCGACTCCTTTGCTCAATGAATAAAGACTCAGCGTAGTGGGCGGTATTTCGGGGCCCTTGATGCGCGTCAAGCACGGCACACAGGCGACTTGGGATCTCAGTACATCGCGATCCGTTCATCCAGGATCAACTCGGTCACCTTTTGGATGTCGGCCAGCCATGCGTCGGCAATTCCGGCTGCACGCGATTGCACCGACCCGCTCATACCTCCGGGTGCATGGATCTCGATGCCGGCGAGCTCGGGCTGATCGATCGGCGAGCCGATCGCGGACAGCAGCTGTACGCTGACCTGCTCGACTCCCTCGACCTTGGCGTGGATGTCGCGTGCGATCAGGGTCGCGAGCACGTTGTAGAGCTTGCCGACGTGGGACACCGGGTTCTTGCCTGCCGCGGCTTCGAGCGACATCGCGCGACCTGGTGTGATCAAGCCGCCGACGCGGTTGCCCCGACCCACTTGTCCGTCATCGCCCATCTCGCCGCTCAGCCCGGTCACCGTGAGGTGCAGGCCCGATTCGTCTTGAGCTTGGCGGTCGTCGAGCCGGTTGATTCGCAACTGCGCTGGGGTCCCGAGCGTTGCTGCCAGATGGTCTTGCATTTCCTGTTTCAGCGCGAAGTACTGTGAGACGCTCTCCACATGCCGGTCGACGAAGGCAAGCGCGAGCGTCAGCGTGATCTTCTCGCCGAGTCGGCAGCCCATGACCTTGAAGTCGGCGCCCGCGGCGGGGAACTCTCGCTGGAACTCTGGCGAACGGATCGCCTGGGCGAGATCTAGCACGCAGCGTTCGAGCCGTGAGTAGGGCGCGAAGCCGGTGCCGAACGACGTGTCGTTCGCGCGCGGTATCGCAGCACCCGGGGCAAAGAGCTGTTGCAGGCTGGCGCTGGTGGAGCCGATGTGCGCGGTGATCGCATCTGCGGCGGCTTCGAAGCCAATTTGGGTCCGCAGGTGTGCGTTTGCCGCTGCGATTGCGACATCGGCGGCGGCAGAGCCGCCCAGCGGCGTCGCGCGTCCGCAGATGAGGAACCTCATCGGCTGAAGAATGCGGCCGCCGCCAAAGCGCGGTTCGCTGCGGCCCGCGAGCAGAAGCCCCTTGTCGAGGTTGTGATGCAGCACACGACCGAACTCACGAAGGTAGCGCCGCGACAGCTCGCGCGAGGCAGCCTCGCAGATGCCGTCGGTGAGGGTGTCGGGATGCCCGATTCCCTTGTGTTCGCACATCTCGAAATCGCGCAGCCCGATCGCTTGCGATGAGGAGGCCTGGAGTTTGATCTTGCGTGTCATGAGAGGCTCGATCCGCGCGATCTTTGGGGCAAGAATGCTGGATTCAGTAGTTCAGCAGCACCCGCCATGCGGGTGATGCCCTGCGCCCTTTTGGTCATTCCCCGGGGCGCTGGCGAACTGGTCTGGGGTCGCTTCGAACCGGTCGCGGTTCTCACGCGACTCGAAGTAGTAGGCACGCCCCTGGTAGATCGTCGCCACCGCCGTCTTGGGGTCGACGCTGCGCCGGCTGACGGGGTCGGTCGGCGATGCGGATTCGACCGACGTGTCGTCACTCCCCTGGCGGCTCGGCCCGTGCGCCGGATGGGCGCGTCGGCCACCGAAGCCGCAGCCCATTCCGCCGAAGCGCATGAGCAGGATCACGCCTACCAACAGGAGCAAGTAGGTCCAGTTTTGTGTCAGCCATTCCATGATGTTCTCCTTCCGCGTGTCAGAGCTGCCACCGAAATGTCCGGGGACCGGATTCACCCGGTCGGACGATCCGCAGCTCGATCGACGTCGGCCGCGGCGCCGGAACATCGAAAGACAGTACCCCTTCGCGGTGATGGCCACCCGGTGCGGCGCCGG
>JANXWR010000564.1 GCA_025351025.1 Burkholderiales bacterium
CGCGCAGGTGCTTTTTCACCGTCATCGGGTAGTAGGTGCCGCCCTTCACGGTGGCGTCGTTGGCGACGATCATGCATTCCTGCCCATGCACGCGGCCGATGCCGGCGATCATGCCGGCCGCCGGCGCCTCGCCGTCGTACATGCCGTAGGCGGCGAGCTGGCCGATCTCGAGAAACGGCGAGCCGGCGTCGAGCAAGCCGTCGACGCGCTCGCGCGGCAGGAGCTTGCCGCGCGCCGCGTGCCGCTCGCGCGACTTGGCGTCGCCGCCGAGTGCGATCTCGGCGGCGCGGGCGCGCAGGTCGTCGACCTGGCGCCGCAGATGCGCGGCGTTGCTCCTGAACTCTTCCGAGCGCGTATCGACGCGCGACTTCAACGCTGGCATGGGGTCTCGGGGCTTTCGTTGTCGGTCCGGACCCGAAGCTTACCGTCGCCGCCGCCGGGACTTCGCGATAATTCGGGCAGCAGCGCGAATCTCGACGGGGCTGTAACCTTTGGCAAGGGGACGACGAACTAGGAAGGAGGGCGGGTCCGCGCCGCAAGACCGAAAAGACGCCCATGCACGAAACTCTGCACCTGCTTGCCAAGACGGATTTCCCGCGGTTGTCCCGCTCGACACTGGACACCCTGCAAGTCAACCTCGGCTACAAGTGCAATCAGAGCTGCCTGCATTGCCATGTCAACGCAGGGCCGAACCGCACCGAGATGATGGCAGGCGAGACGGCGGATCTCGTGGTCGCCGTGCTTCATGCCCGGCGCATTGGCACGCTCGACCTCACCGGCGGCGCGCCCGAGCTCAACGCGCATTTTCGCCGCCTCACCAGAACGGCACGGGCGCAGGGCGTGAAGGTGATCGACCGCTGCAACCTGACCATCCTGTCCGAGCCGGGGCAGGAAGATCTCGCCGCCTTCCTGGCCGCCGAGGGCGTCGAAGTCGTCGCCTCGCTGCCCTGCTACTCGGTGGCCAACGTCGACCGCCAGCGCGGCGACGGTGTGTTCGAGCGCAGCGTCGCCGGCCTGCAGCAGCTCAACGCGCTTGGCTATGGCGTGGACGGCTCGGGTTTGATGCTCAACCTCGTCTACAACCCGCAGGGCGCCGCGTTGCCGCCGCCGCAGGCGGCCCTGGAGGCCGACTACAGGCGCGAGCTCGGCGAGCACTTCGGCATCCGCTTCAACCACCTGTTCGCGCTCACCAACATGCCGATCCAGCGCTTCGGCAGCACGCTCGTTTCCAAGGGCACGTTCCAGCCCTACATGGCGCTGCTGAAGGGCGCCTATCGCGGCGAGAACCTGGCCACCGTGATGTGCCGGTCGATGCTGAGCGTCGACTGGCGGGGTGAGCTCTACGACTGCGACTTCAATCAGATGCTGGGTCTGCGCGCGAGCCTGGACGGCATCGCACGGCCCCACTTGCGCGACCTCCTGATGCACGACGCCGCCGGTGCTTCGATCCGGGTCGCCGACCACTGCTACGGCTGCACGGCCGGCCAGGGCAGCAGCTGCGGCGGCGCGCTCGAGGCCGAAGCAACGCCGGAAGCTGCGGTGCGCGCGGCGTGACAGCCGTCGTGGGCCGGCGTGGCCTCTGGCTGGTCGCGCTTCTCCTCGCGCTGCTGGCGATCGGGCTCTACGTTCACTTCGACCTCGGCCGACTGCTCACGCTCGACTCGCTGAAGTCGAGCCGCGACGGCCTGCTGGCCCTGTATCAGCGCCAGCCTGCGGCCACGCTGGCCACGTTCTTCGGGGTCTACGTCGCCGCGGTGGCGCTGTCGGTCCCCGGCGCAACGATCCTGACCGTCGCCGCGGGCGCTCTGTTCGGTGTCGTCGTCGCGGTCGGGATCGTCTCCTTTGCGGCCAGCCTCGGCGCGCTGCTCGCGTTCCTGATCGCGCGTTGTTTGCTTCGCGACACGGTGCGGGCGCATTTCGGCAAACGCCTGGCACCGATCGAAGACGGCATGAGGAAGGACGGCACCTTCTACCTGCTGACACTCCGCCTGGTGCCGGCGTTTCCGTTTTTCCTCGTCAACCTGCTGAGCGCGCTGACGCCGGTCGGCGCCTGGCGTTTCTACTGGACAACGCAGCTCGGCGCGCTCCCCGCGATCATCGTCTATGTCAACGCCGGAACACAGCTCGCGAGCATCGAACGCGCACGCGACATCCTGTCGCCCGGAGTGTTGCTGAGCTTCGTGCTGCTGGCCGCGCTGCCCTGGGTCGGCAAGGCCGGCGTCGGCCTTTGGAGGAAGCGCAAGGTCTACGCGAAGTGGCCGCGGCCGAAGCGCTTCGACCGCAACCTGAGCGTGATCGGCGCCGGCGCCGGTGGCCTGGTCGCCGCCTACATCGCGGCGGCGGTGAAGGCGAAAGTCAGCCTCGTCGAGGCGCACCGGATGGGCGGCGATTGCCTGAACGTCGGCTGCGTGCCGAGCAAGGCGCTGATCCGCTCGGCCCGTCTGGCCAAGGAGACCCGCGACGGCAGCACGCTCGGCGTGACGTGCAGCGGCGCGAGCATGGATTTCGCCGCCGTGATGGCGCGCGTGCAGCGCGTGATCGCCACCATCGCGCCGCATGATTCGGTCGAGCGCTACACCGCACTCGGTGTCGATGTCGTCCAGGGTGCGGCCCGGATCACGTCGCCGTGGGAGGTCGAGATCGTCACCACCGACGGACGCCGGAACACACTGACGACGCGCAGCATCGTCATCGCCGCCGGCGCGAGCCCGACCGTGCCGCCGATTCCGGGACTGGACGATGTCGGCTGCCTCACGTCGGACACGGTCTGGGACCTGAAGGTGCTGCCGCGGCGACTGGCGGTGCTCGGTGGCGGGCCGGTCGGTTGCGAGCTCGCACAGGCCTTTGCGCGGCTGGGATCGAAGGTGACGCAGGTCGAGATGGCGCCGCGGCTGATGCTGCGCGAAGACGAAGACGCCGCGTCGCTCGTGACCGTGGCGCTCGAGGCCGACGGCGTCACCTTGCTCACCGGCCATCAGGCAATGCGCTGCACGCGCGACGGCGACGTCAAGCGACTCGTCGTCGAGCACGACGGCGTCGAGCACACGATCGAGTTCGACGAGCTGCTCTGCGCGGTCGGGCGCAGCCCGCGCGTCGAGGGCTACGGCCTCGAAGCACTCGGCATCCCGCTGGTGGACAAGAAGAAAACGATCGCGACCGATGCCTGGCTGCAGACGCTCTACCCGAACATCTTCGCGGTCGGCGACGTCGCCGGCCCGTTTCAGCTCACCCACGTCGCAGCGCATCAGGCTTGGTACGCCGCGGTCAACGCCCTGTTCGGCCGCTTCAAGCGCTTCAAGGTCGACTACTCGGTGATTCCGTGGGCCACCTTCACCGACCCCGAGGTCGCCAGGGTGGGCCTCTCGGAGACCGAAGCGAAAGCGCAGAAGGTGGCGTTCGAAATCACACGCTTTCCGTTGCGGGAGCTCGACCGCGCCGTCACCGACGTCGCGACGCAGGGCTTCGTCAAGGTGCTGACGGTGCCGGGCAAGGACACGATCCTCGGCGTCACGATCGTCGGCGAGCATGCCGGCGACCTGCTCGCCGAGTACGTGCTGGCGATGAAGCACGGCCTGGGCCTGAACAAGATTCTCGGCACGATCCACGCGTACCCGACGCTGAGCGAAGCGAGCCGGTCCGTGGCCGGTGAATGGAAACGCGCGCACGCGCCGAAGCGGCTGCTGGCGTGGGCGCGCCGCTATCACGCGTGGGAGCGTGGATGACGACGCGACCCGGTGCGACGCTGCCTGCCGATCGCGCGACCGTGCGGCTCTCGATCATCGTGCCGGTGCTCGACGAGGCCGAAGGCATCGCGGCGACACTCGATGCGCTTGCAGCGCCGCGTGCCGCCGGCCACGAGGTGATCGTGGTCGACGGCGGCCGCGGCGACGGGACGCTGGCGCTCAGCCATGGCCGCGCCGATGCAGCGATCATCGGCCCGCGCGGCCGGGCGCGGCAGATGAACGCCGGAGCGAAACACGCACGGGGCGAGGTGCTGCTCTTTCTGCATGCCGACACGCGGCTGCCGCGATTCGGTGTCGAGCGGATCGCCAGCGTTGTCTCGCAGGGCGCCGCATGGGGTCGCTTCGATGTCCGCATCGAGGGCCGCTCGCCGATGCTGGCCGTCGTCGCGGCGCTGATGAACGCGCGCTCACGCCTGACAGGCATCGCGACCGGCGACCAGGCGATGTTCGTTCGCCGCGATCTGTTCGAGCGCGTCGGCGGCTTCCCGGATCAGCCCTTGATGGAAGACATCGAGCTCTCGCGCCGCCTGCGAGCCTGCGCACCTCCCGCCTGCCTGCGCGAGCGCGTCGCGACCTCGGGCCGGCGCTGGGAAAGCCGCGGCGTCTGGCGAACCATTGTGCTGATGTGGCGGCTGCGCTGGCGCTACTGGCGCGGCGGCGCGGCCGACGACCTGGCGCGGGCGTATCGATGAGCGCGATGACGGCGGTCATCGTGATGGCGAAGACGCCGATCCCGGGCTTCGCCAAGACGCGCTTGATTCCGGCAATCGGCGCCGACCGCGCCGCGGCGCTGGCCGAGCGGCTGTTGCACGCCACCGTCGCCCAGGCCGTCGCTGCCGCCATCGGCCCGGTCGACCTTTGCTGCGCTCCCGACCGCTCCCAGCCGGCCTTCGCGCGCTACCTCGGATCGGCCGGCATCGAGCTCACCAACCAGGGCGAAGGCGACCTCGGCGCCCGCATGGCGCGGGCCTTCGAGCGCTCGCTGCGAGGCGGCAGATGCGTCGTGATGATCGGTACCGACGCACCGGCACTCGACGCGGCCCTGCTGGCCCGCGCCGCCCGTGCTCTGAGCGACGCTGATGCGGTGTTCGTTCCTGCCTTCGACGGCGGCTATGCCCTGATCGGCCTGCGTCGTGCCGCGCCGTCGCTCTTCGCCGACATGCCCTGGAGCACCTCCGCCGTCATGGCGCGAACGCGCCAGCGGCTGGCCGCCACCAGCCTGACACACATCGAGCTGCCTGCCGTCGCCGACATCGACGAGCCCGCCGACCTCGTTCACCTGCCCTCCGGGTGGCTGCCGTGAAGCAGCTGCTGCTTATCGGCGCGGGCCATGCCCACGCCCAGGTGCTGAAGGACTGGATCACGACGCCCGTATCCGGCTGCGAGGTGACGATCGTCTCGCCGCACGCGATGACGCCGTACTCGGGGATGGTGCCCGGCTGGCTCGCCGGCACTTACCGTTTCGACGAAATGAGCATCGACTTCGCGGCGCTGGCCGCGGCCGCAGGGGCGACGTTCCGCGTCGACGAGATGATCGGGCTCAACCCCAAGCGGGTCCGGCTGCGCGGCGGCAGCACGCTCGACTACGAAGTGCTGTCGCTCAACGTCGGCTCGACGCTCACACCGCCGCTGGCGCCGCCCGGCGTACGGGCGCGCATCCTGTCGTTGCGACCGCTCGACAAGCTGCAGCGCGCATGGGACGCGCTCCTCACCGATCCGCGGCTCACATCCTCCGACGAACCGATGGTCGTGACCGCGGTCGGCGGCGGCGCCGCAGGCGTCGAGGCGTTGCTGGCAACGCTGAAGCGTCTGCGCAGGGTGCGGCCCGGCCGGCCCGTGCAAGGCGCCTTGATCACGTCCAGCGCCACGCTCTTGCCGGGCTTCGCGCCCGCGGCGGTTCGGGCAGCGCACGCCGCGCTCGTCGCCGCCGACGTCACGGTGCAAACGGCGCGCGACTACAAGGACCGGGTCGCAGAGTCGAGCGACATCGTGCTCTGGGCCACCGGCGCCGAAGCGCACCCTTGGCAGAGCACCTGTGGCCTCGCAGTGAGCGAGCGCGGCTTCATTCGCATCGACGAACGCTTGCGTTCGTGCTCGAATCCGCAAGTGCACGCGGTCGGAGACTGCGCCGAATGGGCCCGGCCGCTGCCCAAGGCCGGCGTCTTCGCCGTTCGCATGGGACCGGTGCTGTCGCGAAACCTGCGTGCCGCGCTTGGCGCCGGCACGCCGGTCTCCTATGCGCCACAGCGTCGAACTCTGGCTCTTCTGTCCACCGCCGACGGGCGAGCCATCGCGGCTTGGGGTGACTGGTCGCTCGAGGGGCGCTGGCTCTGGCGCTGGAAAGACCGGATCGACCGCGCCTTCGTCCGGCGCTTTGCTATCGCCGCCCCGTCATTCACGACGAACCATCCGACCCCCCTTTCAGGAGAACCCGAATGAAAGTCATTGCCCGCTGGTTGCCGTCGCTCGCACTCGGCCTAGCCGCGCTCATCAGCGCGGCGTCGGCGTCAGCCGCCGATGGCCTGATCGCCCTGAAGAGTCCGTATCCGGCCAAGGAAACGATGAACCGCTTCGAGGAGGCCGCCAAGCAAGGCGGTCTGATGGTGTTCGCCCGCATCGACCACGCGGCCGGCGCCGCTCGCATCGGCAAGACGCTTCGACCGACCGAAGTGCTGATCTTCGGCAATCCGCAAGGCGGCACGCCGTTCATGGAGTGCGCGCAGTCGGTGGGCATCGACCTGCCCCTGAAAGCGCTGGTCTGGGAAGACGCGCAGGGGCAGGTCT
>JANXWR010000573.1 GCA_025351025.1 Burkholderiales bacterium
ACAGACGGGTCGACTAGGGAGATACGAATGTCGGGTCACGGCTTTCACGCGCACGGTCCGCACGACCACGAGCTCGAGCATCAGTCGCAGGAAGAGCCGCATGGCATGGCCGGCCGCCTGGCGGTGGCGACGGCCCTCATCGCCACGGTCGGCGCGATCTTCTCGTACATGGGCGGCCTCGCTCAGCTCAATGCCGGGCTCTACAAGAACGAATCGGCGATCAAGAAGACCGAGGCCGCCAATCAATGGGCCTTCTACCAGGCCAAGAGCAACCGGCAATACCTCTCCGAGCTGGCGATGGAGATCGTGCCGGAAGGACGCCGGGAGTTCTACAAGTCGGAGGCCGAGCGCCGCAAGGCCGAGAAGGCCGAGATCCAGAAGAAGGCCGAGGAGCTCGAGAAGGAATCGATCGAGTGGGGCGAGAAGACCGAGCACCAAATCCACGAGGAGCATCGCTGGCAGCAGGCCACGACCGCCCTGCAGATCGCGATTGCACTGGCGGCGATCGCCCTGCTTACGCGCAGCCGCAGATTGCAGTACGGGGTCTACGGCGTCGCCGCCATCGGCGTCGTGCTGGGCGTGCTCGCCTGGATGAGCATCTAGCGGCAAAACGCGGGCCGGCGCAGCGCCGGCTATTTCTCGTCGAGCCCGAGCTCCTGAATCTTGCGCGTGATCGTGTTGCGGCCGATGCCGAGCTTTTGCGCGGCCTCGATGCGCCGGCCACGCGTGATCTCGAGCGCGGTGTGGATGAGCTGGGCCTCGAAGCGGCGCGTCAGCGTCTCCCAGACCATCGGCTCGCCGGCGCGCAGCAGCTCACGCGCCTCGTGCTCGAGCCCGGACAGCCAGCTCGCGTCGGCATGCGGCGCCGGGGCAGAGGGCGACGCGACCGTCGGCGATGACGCGAACGTTTCGGCGATCGCGCTCAAAGGCGCGACGCCCGCCGCCTCGGCCGCGCGTGTAGCGACGTCGATGCTGCTCTCGACCGGCGCATGAGACGTTGCCGGCGGCGCGCTTGCCGGCCGCGCCGGCGACTTCGGCTGGAACTCGGGCGGCAGATCCTTGGCCTCCACCAACTGCGCCGGCGCCATCACCGTCAGCCAGTGGCAGATGTTCTCGAGCTGACGCACGTTGCCGGGAAACTCGAACTGGGTCAGACGCGCGAGCGCCGCTTCGGTAATGCGCTTGCCTTCGACGCCGAGCTCACGCGCGCTCTTATGCAGGAAGAATCGCGTCAGCGGCGGGATGTCTTCCTGACGCTCGCGCAGCGCCGGCAGGCGGAGGCGAATGACGTTGAGGCGATGGAAGAGGTCCTCGCGAAACGAACCCGCCTTGACCCGCTCTTCCAGGTCCTGGTGGGTAGCGGCGATGACGCGGACGTTGCTGCGCATCGGGTTGTGGCCACCGACGCGATAGAACTGGCCGTCGGCGAGCACGCGCAGCAACCGCGTCTGCAGGTCGAACGGCATGTCGCCGATCTCGTCGAGAAAGAGCGTGCCGCCGTCGGCCTGCTCGAAGCGGCCTCGCCGCGTCGTCTGCGCGCCGGTGAAGGCGCCGCGCTCGTGGCCGAACAGCTCGGACTCGAGCAGGTCCTTCGGGATCGCCGCCGTGTTGATGGCGACGAAGGGACCGCTGGCCCGCGGGCTGTGCTTGTGCAAGGCGTTGGCGACGAGCTCCTTGCCCGAGCCCGACTCGCCGGTGATGAGCACGGTGACGATGCTCTGGCTCAAGCGGCCGATGGCGCGAAACACATCTTGCATCGCCGGCGCCTGGCCGAGGATCTCGGGCACCTGCGCGACCGCGGCCTCGATCTGGCCTTCGTGCAGGCTTTCCTCGACGGCCCGGCGGATCAGGTCGACTGCCTTGGGCACGTCGAAAGGCTTGGGCAGGTAGTCGAAGGCGCCGCCCTGGAAGGCGCTGACGGCGCTGTCGAGGTCGGAGTAGGCGGTCATGATGATGACCGGCAGGTCGCGATGCTTGGCCTTGATCTTGTTGAGCAGATCGATGCCCGAGCCGCCCGGCATGCGAATGTCGGAGACGAGCACCTGCGGCTGGTCTTCGTCGAGCGCCGCGAGCACGTCGCGCGGGTTGGTGAAGCTGCGCACGACGAACTCTTCGCGCGTCAACGCCTTCTCGAGGACGAAGCGGATCGATTGGTCGTCGTCGACGATCCAGATGGGTTTCATGAGCGCGGCCGCCCGGCCGCCCGAAGGACGCGCGGCGCCCCCTCGGGGGGCAGCGAGCGAAGCGAGCGTGGGGGCTTCATGCGAGGGGGATCACGATCTTGAAGACCGTTTTACCGGGCTCGCTTTCGAATTCGACGGTGCCATGGTGCTGCTGGATGAAGGTCTGCGCGAGCGTGAGTCCGAGTCCCGAGCCCCCTTCGCGGCCCGACACGAGCGGGAAGAACACCCTCTCGCGCAACGACTCTGGAACACCCGGGCCGTTGTCTTCGATATGCAATTCCAGTGCCAGACGATAGCGGTGTTTGCCGAGCGTCATCTGGCGTGCCACCCGGGTGCGCAAAATGATCTTTGCGTCGCCCATCTCGATGCGCTCGGCGAGCGCCTCGGCGGCGTTGTGAGCGACGTTCAGCACCGCCTGGATCAGCTGCTCGCGGTCGCCGCGAAATTCGGGGATCGAGGTGTCGTAGTCGCGCTCGGTGGCCAGGCCGCGTGGGAACTCGGCGTCGATGAGGGCGCGCACCCGCTCGCAGACCTCGTGGATGTTGACGGTGCCGACGACGTGCGGCTTTC
>JANXWR010000577.1 GCA_025351025.1 Burkholderiales bacterium
CGGCGCCGATGCGCGGCAGCTCGGCCGAGACGTTCCGCATCGTCGCCCCGGCCGCACGTGCCTCGGCGGTGCGATAGAGCCACTGCGGCGCAATGTCGGGGGCGTCGGTCTCCATGACGATCGCCTCGAGCGGCACGGCGCTGGCGACGCGGCGGATGCGCAGGGCGCGATCGAAGCTGAGCGCGCCGCCGCAGCCGAGCTTGAAACCGAGCGCGACGAAGGCGGCGGCCTGCTGCTCGCTGCCATTGAAGGCGTGCGCGATGCCGCCCTGCACCGGCCTCGTGCGCAGCTGCTTGAGAACGCTGTCGATGGCATGCCGGACGTGCAGGAGGACGGGCAGCTCGAACTCGCGCGCCAGCTTCAGCTGCGCCGCAAAGATATCCGCCTGCCGGTCCCGGTCGAGCCCGGCGATGAAATGGTCGAGGCCGATCTCGCCGACGGCAACCAGGCGCGGGTCGCCGCGGTTTGCATCGAGCGCGGCGCGCAGGGCCGCCAGGTCGTCAGCGCCGGCGCCGGCGGTGTACATCGGATGGATGCCGAGCGCATAGCTGAGACCATGCTCGCGAGCGAGCGTGCGGACGCGGTCGAAGTTGCCGGCGTCGACGGCGGGAATGACGATCATGGCGACCCCGGCGGCGCGCGCCGCGGCGACGACGGCGCCGCGATCCGCGTCGAATTCGGCGGCGTCGAGGTGGCAGTGCGTGTCGATCCACACGGACACGGATGATGCATCGTCCGAAGGCCGGCCCGCGCCATGACAGGTCATGGTCAGCGTGCTACCGTAGCAGCGACAGGCGGCCCGCGTCTTGCGTGTGCCGCATGGTTGCCGGACGCCGACCATGAAGAAAGTGCCGCTCTACAGCCGTTCGCCGCGCGCCGCCGAGCAGGCCGCGGACGTGCCTGCCGCCGTCGCGCTGTCTGCGACGCCCGGGACACGGCGCGCCCGGGTCGTCTCCACCCTGACCCGCCACGAGCGCCGCCTCTGGGCGCTGGCCCTCATCGCCCTGGCCGCCGCCTTCTGGTGGGGCAATCCGATGCTCTCGACCAAGCCGGCGCTCACCATGGAGCAGATCGACACCGCGATGCGCCAGTCGATCGAAGACAAGCCGCTCGTCTCGGCGGCGTCGCGCGCCTATGAATCGATCATCCCGTCGGTGGTGCGCGTCATGGGCCTGATGACCGAAGGCGACGATGGCAAGGACGACAAGGAGCACGGCACGGTCGAGCGCGGCGTCGGTAGCGGCGTCGTGATCATCGACAACGGCACCATCCTCACCAACCTGCACGTCGTCAACGGCGCCAAGAAGATCAGGGTCACCTTCTTCGACGGCTCGGAATCGGAAGCGGTGGTGCTCAACACCCAGCCCGAGAACGACCTCGCCGTGCTGCGCGCCCGCACCATTCCCGACGACCTCGAGGCGGCGACGATGCGCTCGACCGCCGACCTGTCGCCCGGTGACGAGGTGATCGCGGTCGGCTATCCGTTCGGCATCGGGCCCTCGGTGTCGTCGGGCATCGTCTCGGGGCTGAAGCGGCAGTTTCGCTCGCCCGACGGGCAGCAGATGCTCAGCAACCTGATCCAGTTCGATGCCGCCGCGAATCCCGGCAACTCCGGCGGTCCGCTGGTGACCATGGACGGCGCGGTGGTCGGCATCGTCACCGCCATCCTCAACCCGAACCGGCAGCGCGTCTTCATCGGCATCGGCTTCGCCATGCCGATCGAGAATGCAGCGGCGGCGGCCGGCATGCCGCCGTTCTGACAGATGTCATCCTGAGCGAAGCGAAGGATCCCGTCATCGCGCCCCGCCGAGATCCTTCACTTCGTTCAGGCTGACAACAGCCCCCTCATGAGCAACCCGCAATGACCGACTCTTCCTCGATTCCGAACGATGCCTCGACGCTGATGGAGCGCGTGCTCTACGAGGTCAAGCGCGTCGTCGTCGGGCAGGATCATTTTCTCGAGCGCGTCATGGTCGCGGTGCTGGCGCAGGGCCACCTGCTGGTCGAGGGCGTGCCCGGACTGGCCAAGACGCTCACTGTGAAGACGCTGGCGCAGACGCTGCGCGGCACCTTCAAGCGGATCCAGTTCACGCCCGATCTGGTGCCTGCCGACCTGGTCGGCACGCGCATCTTCAACCCGCGCACCGGCGAGTTCTCGACCTCGCTCGGGCCGGTCTTCACGCACCTGCTGCTCGCCGACGAAATCAACCGCGCGCCGGCCAAGGTGCAGAGCGCGCTGCTCGAGGTGATGCAGGAACGCCAGGTGACGATTGCCGGCGAGACGCACAAGGTGCCCGAGCCCTTTCTCGTCATGGCGACGCAGAACCCGATCGAAACCGAGGGCACCTATCCACTGCCCGAGGCACAGGTCGACCGCTTCATGATGAAGGTGCTGGTCGACTATCCGAGCGAGGAAGAGGAGTTCGTGATCGCCCAGCGCGTCACCGGCACGCCGGCCGTGCTCAGCCCGATCGCCAGCATGGGCCAGCTCGCCGAGCTGCAGCAGGAGTGCCGCAAGGTCTACGTCGACCCGTCGCTGATGCAATACGCGGTCAAGCTGGTGAGCGCGACGCGCCGGCCCGAGCGCTACGACCTCGCCGACCTGACCAAATACCTTAGCTTCGGCGCCAGCCCGCGCGCCACCATCGGCCTGATCGAAGGCGCGCGCGCCCTCGCCTTCATGCGCGGCCGCAGCTACGCCCTGCCCGAAGACATGACCGTCCTCGTCGCCGACGTGTTCCGGCACCGGCTCGTCCTTTCGTACGAAGCGCTCGCCGAGGGCCTGGACGCCGACGCGATCGTGCAGCGCGTCATGAAGAAGATTCCGGTCCCCGACAAACCCCTCGCCCCCGGGGCCGCAGGCCATGGCCACGGCTGAAGCACCGACTGGCGCAGGCGCGGCCGACGACATGAACACCGAGGCGCTGCTGCAGCGCCTCGAGTGGACCGTGCTGCGCCGGCTCGACGGCCTGCTGCAGGGCGACTACCGCACGCTGATGCGCGGCGCCGGCCTCGACCTGGCCGACCTGCGCGAGTACCAGCACCACGACGACGTGCGCCACATCGACTGGAACGTCACGGCGCGCCTGCAGCAGCCCTACGTGCGCCAGTTCACCGAGGACCGCGAGCTCTCGGCCTGGTTTCTCGTCGATCTATCGGCGAGCGTCGACTTCGGCTCGAACCGCTACACCAAGCGGCGCATCGCGCGCGAGTTCGTCGCCGTGCTGGCGCGCTTGCTCACGCGCCACGGCAACCGCGTCGGCGCTCTGCTCTACGGCAGCCAGGTCGACACCGTGCTGCCGGTCCGCGGCGGACGCACCCATGTGCTCGACCTGCTGCAGCGCATGGCCAGGCGCCCGGCCGAGACCGCGACTGGCTCGACCGACCTGCGCGAGCTGCTCGCCGCCGCGCAACGCAACATCAAGCGCCGCTCGACCCTCTTCGTCGTTTCCGATTTCATCAGCGCGCCGGGCTGGGAGACGGCGCTCGGCCGGCTCGCCATGCGCCACGAGGTGACGGCGGTGCGCCTGTTCGATCCGCTCGAGATGGATCTGCCCGACATCGGCCTGGTCAACATGCGCGACGCCGAGACCGGCGAGCAGCTCGTCGTCGACACCCACGACACCGGCTTTCGCAAGCGCTTCAAGGCCGCAGCCGTTCGGCGCGAGAGCGAGCTGCGCCAGGCGCTGGCGCGCGCCGGCGTCGACACGCTCGAGCTCGCCACCGACGACGACCTCGTCGATTCGATCCTGCGCTTCGCCGATCTCAAGAAGCAGCGCAGCCGGCTCGCCAACTGGAGCGGCGCCCGCTTCGGCGCCGCGCCCTCGCACGTGAGGCCGGCGGCATGAGCCCGCCGGGCCGTCCCGAGGCGAATACCGCAGCGCGCAGCGCGAAGGTTTCCCGATGAGCGCTTCAGCGTCGCCGTTCATGACCTTTCTCTGGCCCAACATGCTGTGGGCAATGCTGGCTGTGCCGGCGCTGATCGCCCTCTACGTCTTTCTCGTCACGCGGCGCAAGAAGACGACGCTGCGCTACGCCAACCTCGGCCTGGTGCGCGAAGCGCTCGGTCGCGGCGGCGCCTGGCGGCGCCACGTGCCGCCGGTGCTCATGCTGCTCGCCATCACTGCCCTGCTGTTCGCGTCGTCGCGGCCGGCCGCGCTGATCACCCTGCCTTCGGCGCAGGAGACGATCGTCCTGGCGATGGACGTCTCGGGCAGCATGCGCGCCGCCGACGTGCTGCCGAGCCGGCTCGTCGCGGCCCAGGAAGCGGCGAAGAGCTTCGTCGCCGAGCTGCCGAGAAACGTCAAGGTCGCCGTCGTCTCGTTTGCCGGAACGGCCGCCGTGGTGCAGGCGCCGACGCTCAGCCGCGACGATGTCAACGCCTCGATCGACCGGTTCCAGCTGCAGCGCGGCACGGCCATCGGCAGCGGCATCGTCCTGTCGCTGGCGACGATCTTTCCGGAAGCCGGCATCGACCTCTCGCAGATCACCGGCGCGCGTTCCATGCCGCCCGGTCCGAACGACAAGCCGCCGCCCGACTTCAAGCCGGTGCCGCCGGGCTCCTACTCGTCGGCGGCGATCATCCTGCTCACCGACGGCCAGCGCACGACCGGACCCGACTCGCTCGAGGCGGCGAAGATGGCGGCCGATCGCGGCGTGCGCATCTACACCGTCGGCATCGGCACGAAAGAAGGCGAGACGATCGGCTTCGAGGGCTGGTCGATGCGCGTGCGCCTCGACGAGGAAACGCTCAAGTCGATCGCCAACCTGACCCGCGCCGACTACTTCTACGCCGGCACGGCGCAGGACCTGAAGAAGGTCTACCAGGGCCTCAACACCCGCCTCATCGTCGAGAAGAAGGAGACCGAGATCAGCGGCCTGCTGGCGATCATCGGCGCCGCGCTCGTCGTGCTCGCGGCGGGCCTGTCGGTGTGGTGGTTCGGACGGGTCGCTTAAGGCCTGTTCAAGCAACGTCTCGTCACCGACGCCGCGAACATCCGGTTACCGAGTTGACGCGATCGAAACGATCGCCGTCTCCAGTCTGACGCAAAAGGGCCGATGCCTACTTTGTACCGGTCGCGGACGCGGCACTCCCGCCGCGGACTCCCGATCGCAGTACGGTCCGGGCTTCTCTTCGCGAAGCCGCACAAGGCGGAGGCTGGTCGTGAGTACCTATCGTTTGTACAAGGCGCCCAATGGCGACATCGTTCGCGTGAAGATGGGCTTTTCGTGGCAGGCGTTCTTCGTCGGCTCGCTCAAGGCGATCGTTCGCCGCACCTGGCTGCTCGCGGTCGTCAGTGTCCTCTTCTACTTCGGCTCGGCGTTCTACGGCGGCGCACCGACGGCGACCTCGCGCACCGCCGCGCTGCTGCTCGTCGTGCTCGGCTTCTACGCCGTCTACATGCTGTTCTGCGGCGTCAACGGCAACCGCTGGCTCGGCGACTCGCTGCGCCGCCGCGGCTTCACGCTGGTGGGCGAAGAACGACAGTGACAGGAATCAGAACACTTTCACCTGCGGCACTGCGCGCAGCGCCCGATCGAAGGTGGCGGTGAATTCGCAGCCGGCGAGCGAATTTTTCGCGGCGATCAGACAGTCGGCAAATCCAGCCCGGCATGTCGCGTACTGCTGCACAGCCGACTCGACGGCGGCACTGCTCTCGAACGCGTAGGCCGGTTCGTCGAGCAAGACCCTCAGCGCAGTCATGAGTGCTGCTTTGGGTTGTCGGTAGACGGAATCAAGTGTCCAGACAGCCTCCGCCATTAGCGTGAACAGGCCCTAGCCGAAGCGGCCGTGCAGGAACCAGCCGCTGGCGGCGGCCACGTCCTCATTCGCGCTTCGCGATAGCGGCAAACGCTCGCGGTAGATCCAGACCAGCGCGCCGTCGGCGGCGGCGGCGATGAAATAGTCGCGGCCGGTCAGGCCCTCGTCCCACCAGCCGGCTTCGATTCTTTCCGGGCCCGAAAGCAGCTGCAGCGGCCGGCCCTCGAAGAGCGGACGCGCCGCCTGCTCGGCCAGCGGCTCGGCCTGCTGCAGCCAGACCGGCCGCGCTGCCGCCGAGGCCGCGTGTGCAATGTGTGCATCGTCGGCCGGCGTGCCACCGGCCTGCTTCCCGCTGTGCCGGGACGGGCTCTTGCGGGGCCGCCCGAGGCCCGACGCGTTGGCCTCGCGCAAGCCGCTCGCCCGCTCGGGGCGATGGTCCTCGATCGCCACCAAGCGTTGCACCTGGCCGGCGCCGAGCCGCGCCTGCAGGCGCTCGATGAGACGCGTCAGTCCTTCGTTCTCGCTTTGCGTCGTGGCGAACAGCTCGGCGTTGGGCGGGGCGCGCTTCGAGATGTCTTCGGCCTGCAGGCAAAGCTCGAGCGTCGGCGCCGGCAGCTGCGTGCGCGCCAGCCGCTCGCGCAAGAGCACGAGCAGGTGCGCGCTGTCGCGTGTAGGCTCGGCCAACGCGATGTCGAGCGCCGTGGCCTGCGGCGTGCGGTCGCTCTGCTGCCAGCGCGATTCGTGGCGCATCAGCAGCCTGAAGCGGTGCACGAAGGCATGCTGCGCCGCCAGCCAGGCGATCAGCCGCTCGAGCAGCACCGATGCGCCGTAGAGCACCTGCTCGGTGGTGTCGGCGCGGGCAAAGAGCTCGAGCCGGCTTTCGAAGACGGGCGGCAGGACGAGCGGCTCGCGCGGATCGGCGCGGCGACCCAGGGCGCAGTCGATCTCGACGAGCAGGACTTCGCTGAAGCGGCGCGCCAGGCCGGCGCGCGGCAGGGTGAGCAGGTCGCCGAGTACGCGCAGCCCCATGCCCTGCAAGGCCTCCCAGTGCTCGCGGCCGGGGCCGAACAGCCACACCGGCGCCGCTTCGAGGGCGAGGCGGGTGGCGGCGAGATCGGCGCACTGCGGTGGCGGATCGACGCGGGCGAGGATGGCCGCGCCGCCGGCCGTGGCCGCGCTCGCCATCCGCACCGCGTGGCCGAGCGGCGCGATGGCGGCGGCGATCGCTTCGCGCAGACGCTCGAGGCCGCCGAAGTAGCGCAGGCTCGCCTGCACTTCGAGCAGCACCGTGTCGGCAGCGGCATCGGGCACGGACGCGGGCTGCAAGGAGACGCTCGGGGTGAAAGCCAGGGCCGCATGCGCGACCGGCAGCAGCGCCGCGGCGTCGCGACCGGCATCGGCCTGGCCGAGGACGATCTGCGGCGCCAGCGCCAGCGCGGTGGCGCGCTTCAGGCCGGGCTTGACGCCGAGCGCCCGCGCCGCGGCGTTGGCGCTGACGATGCGATGCGCGTCGAGCAAAGCGATCGGCCGATCGGCCACCGCTCCGGGCTCGCCGCCCGCAGCCAGCGTCGCCGCGAACGATTCGAGCGAAAGCAGCGGAAGGTGCAGCGCGATCCAGAGCACGGCGAAAAGAAATCGGGAAACGGGCGGCAGTGCAAGAGACGGGACAAGGCTTTTTGCAGGCTCAGGCGAAATTGACGAAGACCGCTTCGCGCAGACTGCGCGCCGGCTCGCGCACGCCGGTGTGACAGCGGCGCTGCGCCGCTTCCGAGAGCACCGGCGGCAGGTCCAGCTGCAGCGGCGCCTCGAGCGGCGGGCCGCGGCGCTTCAGGATGCGGACGCGCAGCCGGTCGGCGCCGCCGGCGTGCAGCGACAGGCGCAAGGGCGAGGCGGTCGGCCGCGCCGCCGCCGCGAGCTCGCGCAGCACGAAAGCGGCGCCGTCGTGGTTGTGCGCGGCAAGCTGGAGTCGGCGCAGCCGCTCGCTGCGCAGGCGCGGCGGCAGCCAGGCGAGCACCGCGCCGACATGCCCGCTCTTCAGCGCCTGCTCGAGCGCCCAGAGGCTGTCGCTGCTGGGAACGACGCGGGCCCGCGTGTTGACGACGAGGAGTTGCTCGACGTCGAAGCCAAGCCGGGCCAGCGCCCAGGCCGAGAGGTCGGCCGGCGGGTCGAAGATCATCACCAGCCGGCCGGCGCGCTGCGCCGCGACCAGCGGCGGCGCGAGCAGGCGGATCTCGCCGACGCCGGGGTGCGGCAAGAGCAGCTCGCTCAGCACCCGGCGCGGCCAGCCGCCGCCGGGCAGCTCGGCGTCGAGCGCGGCAAAGCCGCTGGCGACGGCCTGGGCGCCGCTCCTGCCGAGCTGGTGGCCGAGCCAGAGCGACGGGTGCAGGGTTTCGGGGGCGCGCCGTTCGGCACCGCGCCGGCCGGGCCCAGGCAGCGCGGCCGCGCCTGCAGCCGGAAGCGCTGGCAGGCGAAGCGGCGTTGAAACGAGAGCGGGCACGGCGTCCATCTGACAACTGTAAATATATAAGGGGTATCCACTTAGCTCCAGCGTGTCGAAAACTACTGGATGCCCATCCAGTATCTTACCTCTACTTCGTCGGCTTGAGTAGTGGCCTGACGACGTTGTCGTAGGTCACCGGTTCGGTGACGACGGCCTGCTGCA
>JANXWR010000596.1 GCA_025351025.1 Burkholderiales bacterium
GGTCATTGATCACTCCTGTTGCAACCTCTCTAGCCAAAGGAAAAACGACTGTTCTCAACCGGCAGCTTACTTCGAGTAGCTCGGCCGCGCGTGGCGTAAGAGTGCCGCTCAAACTTCGCCGGAACCGGCGTCGCGGACGAGGTCGGGAAGCTGCCGGTCACCCCGTTGAAGGGAACGGTCAGCTTCAGACTGGGCACGGTCGTTCAACACCGGTGCCGAAAATGAAGGTCCCACCTACGACCAGACACCGGCTCTTCGTCCGTATCGGCCGTCGCGCCATCGCCTCGGATACTGTCAGGCCCAGATTCCCGCTTCAATCACAGCGCGGATGGCTTGCTCGTCGGGCAGAGACGCGACGTTCCATCGAACAAGCCTGACGCCAGCTGCTTTGGTCGCCGCGTCCTTCTTTCGATCCGTATCTGATCTTGCCTTGGCCTCATGGGACTTGTCATCAAGCTCGACTGCGAATAGAACGGTTGAGTCCTTCGAGCAGACGACGAAATCGTAGCTGAGCCGGTTGATTCGGTTGTTCCACTCGTGGAAGTTGAAGCCCTTCTTCACGCCGAGGACTCGAGACACTTGGACCTGAGCCAGCACGATGTGTTCTGGGAGTACCTTGACCATGCGGTGGTAGAGGATCTGTTCTGGTGCCGAGAGCAGCTTCTTCGCGTAGAACGGCCACGGGTCGTCGCCCCTGCCAGACTTCCTTCGACTGGCAGCGGCTACCAGGAGCCCGAGGATGATCAGCGCGACGACAATGAACAGAAGAGTCTTCAAGGTGTTCCTCGCAGGGAATGCGGCTCCCAACGCGAACAGCCATTGTGCTGGTGGGTCGACACATGAATCGAAATCGGGAACGAAAACCAAGCAGGGCCGTCGCGTGCGCATTCCTCACCGCGGCACGCTCTTACAGCTTGGATCGCCGAGCCGAGGGCAGCCTGAGACAAGCTCCAGCCATTCGAGTTCGGCGCCCCAATGACAGCGGTCGCCAAAACCGGACATTGATACTCAACCTAGTCGGCGCAACGCTGCATCCAGCCGCGCATGCGCCTGGTACCGGGCCAGATAGTCTCGCTCGCTGCGGCCGCCCTTGGCGCGAATCAGGTCCACCAGTGCACGGCGCGCATCGTCCTGCCATTCGCCGAGATCGAGCAGCGCGAGAATCGGCGCCAGACGACGCCAGGCCTCGCGTTGGTCCGGCGAGAAGCCGCGCAGCGATGCGAGCGCGCAATGGTGCAGCAGCTCGGTGCTGACCTCGTCGACAGCGCGCTCCCGGTCCGAACCCGCCCGGGCCGAAAGGAAGGCCCCTGAGCGCAACCCCAACGTGGCCAGCGGAAACAGCGGCAAGGGGCGCGCCGGCTCGAGATCGAAGAACAAGTGCCGCTCCGCGAGGCGGCGCAGCCTTGCGGCTCGGGTGCGATGGCGCGGATTCCGTTCCGCGCGCGAGAGCTCGTTGCGGGCCAGCCTCGCGGTCGCGGGATCTCGCGGCTGAAAGCCGACCTTGGCGTAGAACCACCAGGCGCCGGATTCGAGCGCTTCGTCGTTGCCGAGCTGATACGGGTCGAGGCTGAACGAGGTGGTACCGAACACGTGCCGCAGCGTGGCCAGCCAGCGCGCGAGCGTGAACGCCGCTTCGCCACCGCGAAAGGTGTCGAAGGTGTTAAACGAAAGCTCCGCGCTGCAACCGACGATAT
Source organism: Burkholderiales bacterium (assembly GCA_025351025.1). Taxonomy (GTDB): domain Bacteria; phylum Pseudomonadota; class Gammaproteobacteria; order Burkholderiales; family Burkholderiaceae_C; genus Schlegelella_A. The sequence continues at coordinate 1,695 of JANXWR010000596.1, forward strand.
CGGCCTGGTGGTAGCCGACGGGCACGCCGTTGCGCAGCGTCAGGCCGCCGTAGTGTGACGCCACGGCGTGGCGCCGTTGCGGGATCACGCCGACGAGCGCCATGGCCAGGCCATCACCATGGTCGACGATCCACGCGTCGCGCGCGTCTGCGAACGAGAAGGCCTCCAGAGAGCGATGGCGCACGACCATCGCGGCGCGCGCCAGCTCGACGATCGCCGTGCCGTCGTGCACCGACATCCGCCGCAGCGAAAGCGGTGTTCGCGCGATCTCGGCACGCAGATCGGAGCGAAAGCGCGGCGGCGCGTCGCGACGAAACACCACCGGCGTTCCGGCGAAGTGCGCGGCGGTTCGCGACGGCGTGTCGGGTCCGGGCGCAAGCACAAAGCCAGCGTCCACGATGTCCGCATAGGCTTCGCGCGTGAACCCGTCGGTGGGCATGGCGGCAAGGCGCCGCAGCAGGAACGTGGCGTCTGTTTCGTTCGTGCCGCGGAGCCGGTCGAGTGCGGCGTAGCCCGGCAACTTCAGCTCGATCAATGCGCTCGCCTCCGCCGGGGTCACCAAGGGCGGCAGGGCGCCCCCGATGCGCTCGTCTGCGCCCGGCTCGCTGCGGTCCAGCCGCAGCTTGTCCGGCCACCGTCGGGCCAGCCACTGCGCCTGGCCGGCGAAGAAGCGGTAGTGCACCGCCGTACCGGCGATGCCGCTATCGGCCAGCGCGAGACGGTGCGTTCGCAGGTCGGAGCGACGATCGAACGCGGCAAGCATGGTTTGCACCTGCGCCAACACCGGCGCGTCGTCGGGATAGGCCCGAATGAAGCACAGGGCCTCGTGCAGGCGCCTGACGGCCCGGGCACCGCCGAGCCGGGTATGCGCGAGCTGCGTCAGCAACGCCAGCTTCTCTTCTGCCACCACGGGTCCGAACTCGAGGCGCCTGCGTTCCAGTGCGGCGAGCGGCGTCGATGACATGGCAGCGTGATGTTAGTACGCGTCCGCTCGCCGCCGCGCGATCCGCGGCGCCTGCGCGTCAACAGCGAATATCGGCTTCAGACTAGGTGTTGACGGTCCAGATCGGGCGCCCAATGACAGCTGCGGCCGGAACCTGACATTCGCCATCGGTCCACGCGTCTGACAGCTACACCTAGGAACCTGCCGGTCACTCGCATAATTCCGCTGGCGCGATCTGGGCTAAACGGGGGCGGCCCGCGAGCGGCAGCCTCCTCAGAACGGGAACGGGGACTACCGACCCGGAGCTGCCCGTCGCGATGGCAAATCGATTGCCCTAAACCGGTCGCTCGTCTCTATACGCCGGATTCAGCGCATCTCAGCGAGTAGGAAGGCTCGTGCGGCCCTTGCGAGCACCGCCCTAACGATTCGCGCAGCGTCCGCCGCTTCGCCAGTAGACTGCACTCCGTGTGCGCTGTCGCGCATCAGCGCTGCGGGCCGGCGATGTCCCACTGGTAGTTGCAACCGGCGGCGGTGCGGTGCACGTTACGCGGCCAACTGTGGCTCGTCAATGTGAGCTTGCTTTTCAGGCCGGCCCAATGCGATCTTGAGGATCCACAGGTCCTTGATGCCCTGGATC
>JANXWR010000597.1 GCA_025351025.1 Burkholderiales bacterium
GCGCCGCGAACTTGCACTCGAAGCGGCTTTGACGCGCCTGGGTCACTTCGACGTGCTTATCCTCGACGATCTGGCCTACGTCACCAAGGATCAGGCCGAAACGTCGGCCCTGTTCGAGCTAATCAGCACGCACTACGAGCGGCGCTCGATGATCATCACAGCCAACCAACCCTTCGGGGAATGGGGCAAGGTCTTCCAGGATCCCGCCATGACGCTGGCCGCCGTCGACCGGCTCGTCCATCACTCCACGATCTTCGAGATGAACGTCGAGAGCTACCGACGGCGCACGGCCCTCGAGCGCAAGCAAATCGGTGCCGGGCGACCCGCCAGCTACGCTACTCCGAAGAACGTCGGAGTTCCAAAGGCTGGCGACAATCAACCGCCAGCGTCGATCGCGCCCCTCGCGCCCCTCGCGCGGATCGGGCCTAGAGGGTCGCGATCCGCGCTCTACAGACGCCTACTCATGGAGCCAAGTGCGTGAGCACGAAGATTGCGCACTGTAGAGCGCGCAAATCGGCGACAACCAACCTCCAAAGCGTGAATCGGGGCCCGCGACAATCAAATGTGCGGCATCATCAACTCGCCGCGACACGGTTCGCATCCAGATTGTCGCGCCCCTCGCATCCAGATTGACGCGCCACAGCACCACCATAGCAACCGACACCTGGAGACTGCCATGCCCTATCGCTTTGACCGAATTGAACCGAGCAAGACCGCGATGATCGTGGTCGATATGCAGAACGACTTCGTAGCCGAAGGTGCAAAGCTGCAGTCGAAGCAGGCGCACGCCATGGTGCCAAAGCTCGCCGCGACTTTGCGGTTTTGCCGCGAACAAGGGATTCGTGTGATCTACACGACCCACGTTCATCGCAAGGACGGCTGCGATATGGGCCTGTACGACGACCTGTATGCGCCGATCGCAGATCGTTCATCGCTGGTGGATGGCTCCCCCGGTGTCGAAATCTACTCCGACATCGCCCCATCGCCGGACGAGCACGTCATCAAGAAGCATCGTTACAGCGCGTTCTTCGCGACTGACATGGACTTGATTCTTCGCGAATGGGGTGTCACATCGGTGGTGATCTCCGGAACGACGACCGAGAACTGCTGTCACGCGACGGCGCGCGATGCCATGTTTCACAACTACAAGGTAGCGTTTCTCTCCGATGCGACCGGGACGTTCGACTACCCTGACGTGGGATGGGGAGCGATGAACGCGGCCGAAGTGCACAAGGCCACACTCACGATCCTCGCGTTCTCGACAGCGCACGTAATGACGGTGGACGAGTTCCGCGCCCTCGCCGGCGCCGAGGAGGAGCGGCCCATGCAAGCGTTGGCTGCATGATTTGCTCCAGCACTTGTTGACAGCCCGAAACAAGCTTTCGTCCCCCCGGCGACTGCGGCGAGCGAAAAGCGGGGGATCTTCGATTCCCTGAAACGCGCAAGATCGGGTTCGCTGTGGCGAACCTGACCTCAAGCGCATCTTGCGATTCGCGTCCCAATCGCGGTCGCGCGTCTAGCAGACGGTCAAACCTCTGCCGCATCGGCAACACGTTGTGGAGCGGGCCGCCGGGTTTTATCTCTGATGGTGAATTGGCCGTGAGCGAATGATGTGCGACCGGCTACCGCTACGCCGGCAAGCCGGGTTCACACAAGGAGACATCAAATGACAGACCTGTCCACCCACCCCACGCAGATCGCTGGCGCCTGGCTGGCCGACTTCACGTCCGCGCTGGCGAGCAACGATGTCGATGCCGCGATCGCGCTGTTCGAGCCGGAGAGTTATTGGCGCGACCTCGTCGCCTTCACCTGGAACATCCGCACTCAGGAAGGTCCGGAGGCGATCCGCGCGATGCTGACGGCGCGGCTGGTCGACACGCAGCCCACCGCGTTCGCGGTCGAGGGCGAAGCCACCGAGGCGGGTGGTGTGGTCGAGACTTGGTTCACCTTCGAGACCGCGGTCGCCCGCGGTCGCGGCCTCCTGCGGCTTCGGGGCGGCAGAGCATGGACGCTGCTGACGACGATGACCGAGCTCAAGGGCTTCGAGGAGCACAAGGGCGAGCGCCGCGTCAAGGGGGCCGAGCACGGCGTGCACCCGGGTCGCAAGACCTGGCTCGAGCGACGCCAGGAAGAGGCCGCCACGCTCGGCTACACCGAGCAGCCCTATGTCGTCATTATCGGCGGCGGCCAGGGCGGCATCGTGCTCGGGGCGCGCCTGCGCCGGCTGGGCGTGCCGACCGTCATCGTCGAGAAGAACGAACGGCCTGGCGACTCCTGGCGCAAGCGCTACAAGAGTCTTTGCCTGCACGACCCGGTCTGGTACGACCACCTGCCCTACCTGCCATTCCCGAACGACTGGCCGGTGTTCGCGCCGAAGGACAAGATCGG
>JANXWR010000605.1 GCA_025351025.1 Burkholderiales bacterium
TCGCAGTCGGCAAGCCACATTCGCAAAGGCTCAGCAGCACCTATTTCGACACCTCGGATCGGCGCCTTAAAAAGCACGGCATGGAGTTGCGCGTGCGGCGCGCAGGCCGCGTGTGGATCGAGACGCTCAAGGCTGGGGGTCACGCAGCGGCCGGGCTGCATGAACGACAGGAATGGGAAGCGCGTGTCGACGGTCCGCAGCCCGACTTGGCGGCATTGGCTGCGCTCGTCGGGGCAGGATCCAAATGGGAGAACGTGCTCACTGCGCCAGCGCTGGCGAACGGCCTGACGCCGATCTTCGACAGCGTGTTCCGCCGTACGGTCTGGCCGTTGCGCTTGCCGCATGGTGCCTTGGTCGAGCTTGCTCTCGACCAAGGCGAGCTACGCCAGGGCGCTGCGCACGATCCCATCAGCGAGGTCGAGCTCGAGCTCAAATCAGGCGACCCGCTCGCATTATTCGACTTTGCGCTGCAGCTGCAAGACAAGGTGCCGCTGCGCGTTGGCAACCTCAGCAAGGCCGCACGCGGCTATGCCCTCCACGCACAGCAGCCCTTGTCGGCAGTGAAGGCTGGCCCCGTCGAGCTTGCCTCGAAGTCGACTGTCGAGCAGGGGTTCCGAGCTGTCATGAGCAACTGCGTGGCGCAGATGCAGGACAACGAATCCGGTGTCATGGGGAGCACCGACCCGGAGAGCGTGCACCAGATGCGTATCGGCATGCGCCGGCTGCGCTCGGCGCTCCGCCTGTTCGCCAAATGGGTGCACTTCCCTGAGGCCCTTCAGAGCGAGCTCGACTGGCTGGCCGGTGAACTCGGCGCCGCACGTAACGCCGACGTGCTTGCTGACGGCACCCTGGTTAAGGTGGCCAAGGCCTGCGCAATGGAAACGGAATTGCTGCCGTTGATGCAAGCAGCGTCAACGATCGCGAGAGCGAAGCGGCGACAGGCCGCCGCCTCCTTGGGGTCGGTGCGCTATTCGCGGCTGATGCTCGGCCTGGTGGCGTGGCTCCGGGGCTCACGCTGGCGCGATTCGCTCGACGACTCGGCGCGCCAGGCGCTTGCGGCGCCACTCGACAAGCGCGCGGCAAAGATCCTCGCCCAGCGCCACGAGAAGCTGCTCGAAAGCGGCAAGCGGCTGGAGGATGGCTCGCCCGAGGAACGCCATCGCGTGCGCATCGCGGCCAAGAAGGCCCGCTACGCAACGGAGTTCTTCCAGTGGCTGCATCCGGCCGGACGCGTTAAGCGCTACATCCAGCGCCTTACAGCACTGCAGGACGCACTCGGCTGGCTCAACGACGTGGCCGTTGCCGACGGACTGCTGCGCCAGCTCGGAAAGTCCCATCCTGAGCTGGCGGATAGCGCTAATTTCGCGAGGGGATTTCTTTGTGGCCGCACCAGCCAGGACGTGCGCGAGCTCGCCAAGCTCTGGACGCAGTTCAGCGCAATGAAGCCGCCATGAAGGAGCGACCCTCGATGGATCTGGCGTCGCCGCTAGCTACGGTGATGCGCGGCGGCGTCGCGATCGGCCAGGCGGCCCACCCGGCCGTGCTGTGCGCGCCGTCGACTGCAGGGCAACGAGGCGCCAACGAAGCGTCGCGCCTGGCGAAGCGATTGTTCGGCGGCTTCGAGGGAAGTCTTGCGTTGCGTTTGTGGGACGGCACGACCGTGAGGCTCGGCAAGGCGGCCCCGCATGAATCGGAACCGCCGTTCACTCTGGTGTGTCGCAACCCGAGCGTCGTTCGTTCGATGGTCCTCGGACGTGATCCCCTTCGTCTCGCAGAAGCCTACTGTCGGGGCGACATCGATGTCGAGGGGGACTTCTTCCAAGCCCTTGGTCTGAAGGACCATCTGCACTCGATTCGCCTGTCCTTCCGCGATCGGTTGGGCGCGCTGCTCAGCGCTCTACGACTACACGGTACCGACGACGCCTGGCACGGTCTGGGAAATATCCGGTTTCCGCTGCTCACTCGTGCCGTCAAGTCCCATTCAAGGAAAGAGAACCGAGCGGCGATCTCGTTTCACTACGATGTCTCCAACGAGTTCTACCGCCTGTGGCTCGAGCAGCCGCTCGCCGGGTTGGAGCCGAAGCTTGCGGCAGATGTGCTCCAGCTTATTGCGTTGCGCCTGATCCAATGTGATGCCGTGAGCCCGCACGCCGTGATGCCTGGCCGCCCAGCACACCAGAGCGCCCCAGCCGCAGCCGATGTCGGTTGCGGCACTGGGTCCAGCGGCTGGAGGCGCACCGTGCGGCGGCACTGCGCGAGGTCGACGAGCGTACCTATCGCGTCTGGCGGCTTTACATGGCCGCCTGCGCGCTGGACTTCGAGGCTGGCGGCACTGGCGTCTATCAGATCCTCGCGTCCAGACGCAATCGGGGTGAGTGGCCGGTCGCGCTGTCGAGGGGTGGCCTCTCAGTCGGACGCGACGGCCGATCCCAGAGCGTGAGCCTTCTTTTTCCGGTCAGACAAGCTTTCGGCGTGTCCCGGAGTCACGCTCCGGGACATGGCTCTTGATCCATGTCAAGCCTGGGGCTTCGGGCAGCGCGCACTCTCGATTTCCCTAAACAAGCTGGAAAGATGATCATGAAGACAGATGCACAACTGCAGCAGGACGTGACTGCAGAACTGAAGTGGGAGCCATCGGTCAATGCTGCGCAGATCGGCGTCGAGGTCAAAGACGGAATCGTGACCTTGGCCGGGCACGTGGGCAGCTACGCGGAAAAGTACGATGCCGAGCGCGCTGCCCAACGCGTATCGGGCGTCAAAGCCCTTGCGATTGAAATGGACGTCAAGATTCCTGGGTCCAGCAAGCGAACCGATGCAGACATCGCTCGCTCCGCAGACAACGTCCTGCAGTGGACGACGTTCTTGCCGAAGGATCACGTGAAAGTCATGGTCGAGGGCGGCTGGGTCACCCTGTCTGGCGAAGTCGACTGGGAATATCAGCGGCAATCCGCCACCGGAGCCGTCCGCTATCTCCTGGGCGTGACGGGTGTCAGCGATCAGATCGTGATTAGGAAACCCAAGGTGTCCTTGAGCGCCGTCAAATCAGACATCGAGGCCGCGTTGAAGCG
>JANXWR010000020.1 GCA_025351025.1 Burkholderiales bacterium
TCCGAATAGCTCGCTGGCGGGCAAGAACCCGGCGCCCGTGGCCGCATCGGCACCGACCACCGGCGTGCTGCCGCCGACCGCCACGGCGAACCCGACGCTGACGCCGCCGACGGTGATCGACCCGACGCTGCCCAACGCCGCCAGCGCGGCACGGCCGCTGCGCCCGGCCGCGGGCGCCAGCGGCACCGCCGCCGCGGCGGCGAGTGCGCCAATGTCGCGGGCCTCGCAGGCGCTCGCCGCCGGCGCTGACCCGTTCTCGTACTTCGTCCAGGCCGGCGCCTTCGCGCGCAGCGAAGACGCCGAGCAGCAGCGCGCCAAGCTCGCGCTGCTCGGTGTCGAGAGCAAGCTCACCGAGCGCGAACAGGGCGGCCGCACCGTCTATCGCGTCCGCGTCGGCCCGTTCGAGAAGAAGGAAGACGCCGACGCCGCCAAGGAAAAGCTCGGCGACGCCGGCGTCGATTCGGCCCTCGTTCGGGTCCAGAAATAGGAGCGGCGCGATGACACTAGCCCGGCGCGACTTCTCGATCGGTCTGCTCGGCGCGGGCTTCGGCGCCGCGGTCACGTCGCCGCTGGCCGGGGCCCAGCCCAAGTGGCCGGCCGAAGGCGTCCACTACGTGCGTCTCGAGCAGCCCCTGCCTGCCGCGTCGCGCGGCAGGATCGAGGTGATCGAGTTCTTCTGGTACGAATGCCCCCACTGCAACGCCTTCGAGCCCTCGCTCGAGGCCTGGTCGCAGAAGCTGCCGCACGACATCGTGCTGCGCCGTGTGCCGATCTGGTTCCAGGAGACACCGTTTGCGGCGCAGCAGCGCCTGTTCTATACGCTGGACACGCTCGGCCTGCTGCCAACGCTGCACCGGCGCGTCTTCGCGACGATCCACGTCGATCACGCCCGCCTGCGCACGCCCGAGGACATGGCGGCGTTCGCATTGAAGAACGGCGTCGACCCGATCAAGTTCATGTCGACCTACGGCTCGCCCGAGGTGGCGGCGCTGGCTGTGCAGGCACGCCAGCTCGCCGACGCCTACATGATCGACGCCGTGCCGGCAATGGGCGTGCAGGGCCGCTACTACACGAACGGCAACTTGGCCAACGCCGGCCTTCCAGCCAAGGGGCCCGTGGTGGGCAACGAGCGGCTGCTCGGCGTCGTCGACGCGCTGGTGACTAGGACGCGCAAGCCCGGCTAAGCCGGAGCGCCGCCGGCACGAACCGGGCCAGCCGACCCCGCCCGGCGTGAGAAACGGACGCTTGTCGGCCCGCATTTCACGGTCGCTCGCATAGAATGGCCTGCAAGTTTCATGCCGCCATGCGGAATCCTCTTCGCTTCCCGTCCTCCCCGTGCCCCGCCTCCCCGTTCGCCCCGCCGCCGTCCTTTCGCTTGCTCTCCTCGCCCTGGCGAGCGCGCCGGCGCATTCGGAAAAGGCCGACCGCTACAAGGACCTGAACATCGAGGCCGATCTGCCGGGCAAGATCGACCTCCTCAACCAGTTCGTTGTCTTCAACGGCAACGTCGTCGTCACCAAGGGGACGATGATCATCCGGGCCGCGCGCATCGAGGTGCGCGAAACGCCCGACGGCTATCACACCGCGGTCGCCTTCGGCACGCCGGCGCAGCACGCCACGTTCCGGCAGAGGCGCGACGCGCCCGACGAATACATCGAAGGCGACGCCGAGCGCCTCGAATACGACCAGAAGTCCGACGTCATCCGCTTCGTCAACAACGCGACGGTACGGCGATTGCGGGGCGCGACCCAGGCCGACGAGATCGCCGGCAACCTGGTCACCTACGACAGCACGACCGAGGTCTTCAACGTCTCCGGCGGCGGCCCGGCGACTGCTGCCAACCCCGGCAGCCGGGTCCGCGCCACGCTGGTGCCCAAGGAAGGCACTGCCGCCGCGGCGGAAGCGGCCCGGGCGGCGAGCGCCGTCTCGGCCGGCACGACCCTGAAGACCACACCGTCGATCCGGGAGCCGAAGTGACGGAACCCGCGCCGCCTGCGATGCACCGTCTGGAAGCGCACGGGCTGCGCAAATCCTATGGCTCGCGCACCGTGGTGGACGACGTTCGTCTGGCCGTGAAGAACGGCGAGGTGGTCGGCCTGCTCGGACCGAACGGCGCCGGCAAGACGACCAGCTTCTACATGATCGTCGGTCTGGTCCGCGCCGACGGCGGCGAGATCACGATCGAGGGCCGGCGCGTCGAGCGCATGCCGATCCACCAGCGCTCGCGCCTCGGCCTCTCCTACCTGCCGCAGGAGCCGTCGATCTTTCGCCGCCTCAACGTCGAGCAGAACATTCGCGCCGTGCTCGAGCTGCAGGTGGGCGCCGACGGCAAGCCCCTGAAGAAGGCGGTCATCGACGAGATGCTCGAAGGCCTGTTGCGCGACCTCTCGATCGAGAAGCTCCGTGCCTCGCCGGCGCCGGCGCTGTCGGGCGGCGAGCGGCGCCGGGTCGAGATCGCGCGCGCCCTGGCGACGCAGCCGCGCTTCATCCTGCTCGACGAGCCCTTCGCTGGCATCGACCCGATCGCGGTGATCGAGATCCAGCGCATCATCGGCTTTCTCAAGAAGCGCGGCATCGGCGTCCTCATCACCGACCACAACGTGCGCGAGACGCTCGGCATCTGCGACCGCGCCTACATCATCAGCGAGGGACGCGTGCTCGCCGAAGGAACGCCGGCCGAGATCGTTGCCAACACCGACGTGCGCAAGGTCTATCTCGGCGAGCACTTCCGGATGTAGTGGCGGAATGACGCCCCCACGCTCACTTCGTTCGCTGCCCCCCGCGGGGGCGCCGGCTCCCCTTGAGGCGGCCCGGAGGAGAGCCGGGTGATGAAGCCCTCACTTCAGGTTCGTCTCTCGCAGCACCTGGCCCTCACACCCCAGCTGCAGCAATCGATCCGCCTGCTCCAGCTGTCGACGCTCGAGTTGCACCAGGAAGTCGAGCAGATGCTCGAGCAGAACCCCTTCCTCGAGACCGAGGAAGAGCCGGCGCCGGTGTTCGAGCCGCTGACCGAGCGTCTGTCGAACGCCGAGCATGCCGGCGAGCGCGAGTCGGAGCGCGCCGCCGAATCGGCCTCAGGCGAGGGCGGTGACGACGTGGCCGCCATCGACGGCGCCGCCGACTTCGGCGGCACCGAGCGTGAGGACTGGGAAAACGGCACCGAGCGCGAAGACTTCGACGGCATCCGCGAGACACCGGGCAAGACGCGCACCCAGAACGACGCCGACAACTTCGACGACAGCGACCGCGACACGGCGACGACGAGCCTGCAGGACCACCTGCGCAGCCAGCTCTCGAGCATGCGCCTCAGCGACGCCGACGCGGCGGCCGTGCTCGTCCTCATCGACTCGCTCGACGAGGACGGCTACCTGGCCGATTCGCTCGAGGACATCGCCGAGCGTCTGCGCGAAGGCGGCCTGGCCTTCGAGCGCGACGCCGGCGACGCCTGCGACGACGAAGACGAGACGACCGAGCCTATCCTCGCCCAGCTGCGCTGCGGCCTGCGCTTCCTGCAAAGCATGGAGCCAACCGGCGTCGGCGCGCACGACCTCGCCGAATGCCTGACCCTGCAGCTGCGCACGCGGCCGCGCGGCGAGGCGCAGGCGATCGCCATCATCGTCTGCAAGAGCCACCTGGCGCTGCTGGCACGGCGCGACCTGAAGAAGCTGATGGCGGTGACCGGCGCCGACGAATCGCTGCTGCGCGAGGCGCAGGCGCTGATCGTCGGACTCGAGCCCAAGCCCGGGCGGCCGTTCTCGCGCGCCGAGGCGAACATCATCGTTCCCGACGTGATCGTGCAGAAGTCCGGCCGCAGCTGGAAGGTGACGCTCAATCCCGACGTCATGCCCAAGCTGCGCATCAACGATCTCTACGCCAGCGCCATCCGGCAACAACGCGGCGCCGCCGGCCGCGCCGCCAACAACCTCAACGGCGCCGCCGCCGGCCTCAATTCGCGGCTGCAGGAAGCGCGCTGGTTCGTAAAGAACATCCTGCAGCGCTTCGACACCATCCAGCGCGTCTCGCAGGCCATCGTCGAGCGGCAGAAGAGCTTCTTCACGCACGGCGCGATCGCCATGAAGCCGCTCGTGCTGCGCGAGATCGCCGACGAGCTCGGCCTGCACGAGTCGACGATCTCGCGCGTCACGACGGCCAAGTACATGTCGACGCCGTTCGGCACCTTCGAGCTGAAGTACTTCTTCGGCTCGTCGCTCGCCACCGAGGCCGGCGGCAATGCCTCGAGCACCGCGGTGCGGGCGCTGATTCGGCAGATCGTCGGCGCCGAGGATCCGGCCAAGCCGCTCTCGGACAGCCAAATCTCGCAGATGCTCGAGGAGCAGGGCATCCACGTCGCGCGGCGCACCGTCGCCAAGTACCGCGAGGCGCTGAGGATCGCGCCGACGCAGTTGCGCAAGGCGATGTAGGCGGGCGCCCGCCGCAACGCCATCTTCCATGCCGCTGCCGATCTTCCTGCCGTGCGCCGCCGGGGTCGAGGCGCTGCTCGAGGCCGAGGTGCGCGCCCTGCTGCCCGCCGCGGGCGTCGCGGCGCAGCGCGGTGGCGTCGCCCTCGCCGGCGAGCCGCGCGAGGTAATGCTGCTCAACCTGGAGAGCCGGCTCGCGCAGCGCGTCTTGGTCGAGGTCGCCGAAGGCGAGTACCGCGACGAGAACGACCTCTACGAATTGGCGCGCAGCGTCGACTGGGCCGACTGGATCACGGCAGAGCAGACCTTGCGCGTCGACACGACGGCGCATCGGAGCCCGCTGAAAAGCCTCAATTTCGCCGCCCTGCGCATCAAGGACGCGGTCTGCGACCAGCTTCGCGACGCCACCGGCGAGCGGCCGAACGTCGACACCGCACGGCCGGACCTGACGGTCGTGCTGCACGTCGGCCAAGAGCGGGCAAGCGTCTACGTCGACAGCTCGGGCGAGTCGCTCTTCAAGCGCGGCTGGCGCGCCGACACCGGCGATGCGCCGCTCAAGGAAACGCTCGCCGCGGCGATGCTCGGCGCGGCCGGCTGGCACGGCACGCCCGACGCGGGCGGCGCCCTGCACGACCCGTGCTGCGGCTCGGGAACGGTCGCCATCGAGGCGGCGC
>JANXWR010000052.1 GCA_025351025.1 Burkholderiales bacterium
CTGCGTCGTCGCGCGCTGCGAATCGGGCGAAGCGAAGTTCGCGCCGCTCTATGCCGACGAGCTGCCGCTCGACGAGAAGATCCGCACCATCGCCCAGCGCATCTACGGCGCCGCCGACGTCGCCTTCGCGCACAAGGCGGCTGCCGACCTCGAGGGCTACGCCGCCGACGGCTACGGCAGGCTGCCGATCTGCATGGCGAAGACGCAGGTCTCGTTCTCGGCCGACCCGAGGCTGCTCGGCGCGCCGTCGGGCCATGTGCTGCCGGTGCGCGAAGTGCGCCTGGCGGCAGGCGCTGGCTTCATCGTCGCCATCTGCGGCGACATCATGACCATGCCGGGCCTGCCAAAGGTGCCGGCGGCGCACGGCATTCACGTCAATCCGGACGGGGAGACCGAAGGCCTGTTCTAGTGTCCTGTCCGCCGTCGTTCGCTAGCCGACGCGGCCGAACGCAAGGTGCAGTAGCAGCGCCAGCGCCCCGACGAGCGCGATCAACCACAGCCGGTTGCTCGACCGAGGCATTTCGCCCGGCGCCAGCCCGCTCGGCACATCCGGCGCCTTCGCGGTGGCCGGCTTGCCGACTGCCTTGGCGGGCGTCGGCCGGGCGGCGATCTGGTCGCGCACCGAACGCGGCGCGGCCGCCGGGGCGTCGGTTCGCAATGCAGCGGCCAGGGCGGTTGGAAGCCAGCCGGCCGAAGCGCCCGGCGTCGCCTGGCCCGCGCCACCGCGCAGACGCTGGTCGACGATGTCCGGGGCCTCCTTCCAGCCGAGCCCTTTCCATTCGCGCAGCAGCCTGATCGCCTCGATTGCCTTGCCGCGCTGGATCGCGCTCAGGACGTCGGCGGGCAGTGGATCGTTGAGCGCCGTCATGAGGATGCGGTCAGACGATGAGCTCGGTACGGACGATGTCGTGGGCGTGATCGATCAAGGTTTCGACGCGCTCGAGAAAGTGCACCGTGTGCGGCAGGCCGGCATGGCGCTCGAACGCCGCCTCGTCCTTCCAACGTGAATGGATGAAGAAGAGCTGCGCATCGCGCAGCGCGCGAAAGGCGTTCGCGGCAAGGCAACCCGGCTCCTGGCGCGTCGGCGCCAGGACCTCGGCCAGGGCCTCGGCGATGGCCGCCTCGTTGCCGGGGCGGGCGTGGAATCGCACGAAGATGAAGAACTCCATCGTGTCCTCGCGGGCCGCCGGCCGGTCAGTTGACGAACTGGACGTCGTCGCGCCGCTGCGGCGGATCTTGATGAAGTATGCCTCCAAGGCAACCCTCGGCAAGGCGGTGCGCCGCGTACGCAAGCCGCGGGTGAAAGACCCGGAGCCCGACGATCGACGAGAAGACGCGCGTCGTCGGCTAAGCCGCAGCTTCAACGGGCACCAGGATCGCTTGGCCGGTGGCGACGAGCCGCTCGACGCCGGCCCGGCTCGCGAACAGCTCGGCCGCCGTGAAGACCTGCCTGCGGCCGGCCTTGACGATGCGCGCGCGGGCGATGAAGAGCTCGCCGGTGGCCGGCGCGAGGCAATTGACCGCGAAGTGCGAAGCGAGCACGTTGCCGACCTGGATGTAGGCGGCGAAGCCGCAGGCGGTATCGATCATCGCGCCGATCAGCGCCGCGTGCAGGTAGCCCGCGTACTGGCCGAGCTCCTCGCGCCAGGGCAGGCGCAGCTCGATCGCGCCCGCGGCGACGGCGCCGAGCTCGAAACCGGCCCAGCGGTTGAAGGCGGCGCTCGCGTTCAGGGCGACGAGCGCTTCGCGGCCGGCATCGGCAGTCGCCATGAGAAGAGCTCCTTGTCGTGCGGATCGAAACCGATCATGCGTCGCAGTTCGAGACGCCGGCGTCGCGGTGGCGACAGGCTCGCGCGACGCACCCGGCCGCACACACGCCGACAATCCGGGTCGATGCCAGCAACCACGCAGCGCCGCCCTCCCGGCGACCCGCAGAAGTTTCGCGTCGAGGTGCGGCCGAGCGCCATCGACGGCCGCGGCGCGTTCGCGGCCGAGGCGATCCCGGCGCGACGCAAGATCGGCGAGATCCGCGGCGAACCGATCAGCGTGCGCGAGGCCCAGCAACGCGCGCGCGGGCTGACGCGGATCATGATCGTCGAGGTCAGCGAGCGCCGCGCCATCGATGCCTCGTGCTCGTCCGATCCGCTGCGCTACACCAACCACTCGTGCGCGCCCAACACGGTGCTGCGCATCCGCCAGGGCCGGGTCGAGCTCTATGCGATGCGCGACCTCGCGGCCGGCGAAGAGCTGACCGTGCACTACGGCGAGTCGCACCATCGCGGCCAGCTCGCCTGCCGCTGCGGCGCACCGCGCTGCACGGGACGTCTCTGAGCCGCGATCCTCCGGCGAAAGCTCACTCGCGCAGCAGGTCGGCGAGCTTCAGCTGATCGAAGCGCGCGTCTTTCCAGAACGGCCCGAGGTCGGGTGCCGGCGCGAGCAACAGAGCAGCGAGGCCCGGCTCGGCGGGCGTCCTGGCCGGATCGGCAAGCAGCACGTAGCGGGCCTCGCCGACCTCGTCGAGGCGGCCGACCCAGTCGATGCCGATCAACGTGTCGAGCAGGGGATCGATCTGCAACGGGTCGGTGCTGAGCGTCTTCGACAGCGCGCCGGCGCTGAGCCCGGTAACGCCGGCCTCCTCGGCTCGGCGCAAGGCGCGAACGATGGCCAGGGCGAGATGGAAGCGCGATCCCGGACCAGCCGGCCAGCGTGCGATCCGCGTGCCCGCGACCGGCGCGTAGGCGGCCAGCACGGCGCCGAGCAGCACGATGACCCAGCTCAGGTAGATCCAGATCAGAAAGATCGGCACGGTGGCGAACGCGCCGTAGATCATGTTGTAGGTCGGTACGGTGCCGAAATAGAGCGCGAGCAGCCGCTTCGCGCCGGCGAACCCGATCGCCACGAACACTCCGCCGATCAGGGCATGGGGCCAGCGCACGTGCGTGTTCGGCACGTAATGGAACAGCGCCGCGACGCTGATCGCGATGAGTACGAACTCGAGCACCCCGAGGACGATGCCGAAACCGTGCGGCAGCAGGCCGCCGTAGCCGCGTGCCGCCGACACGGCGTACGAGGTGGCAGTCAGGCTCACGCCGAGCAGCAGCGGGCCGAGCGTCACCGCCGACCAGTAGACGAGCACGCGCTGGGCGATCGGCCTGGGCTTTCGCACCCGCCAGATCGCGTTTAGGGCGCGGTCGATGGTGAGCATCAACGCGATCGCACTGGCCAGGAGCGCCACCAGACCGACGATGCCGAGCCGGCTGGCGCGACTCGAGAACTGGGTGATCGCGCCGAGCACCGGCTTGGCGATCATGTCGGGAAAGACGTTGGCGATGAAGTAGCGCTGCAAGGTGTCCTGCAGCGTTGAGAAGATCGGGAAGGCGCTGAACAGGGCGAGCATCACCGTCGCCAGCGGTACCAGCGAGATGACCGAGGTGAAGGTCAGGCTGCCCGCGGTCAGCGCCAGGCGGTCTTCGCGAAAGCGCCGCGCCAGCGTCAGCGCGGTGCCGAGCCAGGGCCAGGCCTGCAGGCGCTTGAGCAGACGTGCGGCGACCTTCGTCGAGGCGTTCAAGAGGCGGGCATCGGGGTTATTGCTGGCATCATAAGGACGATGACCCCCGACCCGGCGCTGCCCGCCCCGATCGCCTGGACGCGCGCCCTGGCGGTGACGGCGACGCTCGCCCTGATCGTCCTTTGCCTGGCCTGGGAGCTGTGGCTGGCGCCGACCGGCCGAGGCACGCTCGCGGTCAAAGCGCTGCCCCTGCTGCCGCCGCTCGCGGGCCTGGTTCGAATGCGGCTCTACACCTACCGCTGGGTGAGCCTGCTCGTCTGGCTCTACGCGGCCGAAGGAGCGGTTCGCGCGGCGAGCGAGCAAGGCACCGGCGCGTTGCTGGGGACGCTCGAGGTGCTGCTCGCCATCGTCATCTTCGCCGCCTGTGCCTGGCATGTGCGTGCACGGTTGCGGAACGCCGTGGCGGCGCCGTCGTGAGCCTGCTCGACCGGCTGCGCGAGGTGGTCGGCGCGGCGAACCTGCTCAGCGAAGGCGACCTTTCGGCCTGGGAGGTCGACTGGCGCAAGCGCTATCGCGGCCGCGCCCTGGCCGTCGTGCGACCGGCCTCGACCGACGAGGTCGCGGCGGTCGTGCGGGTCTGCGCCGAGCACGGCGAGAGCATCGTCGCGCAAGGCGGCAACACCGGCCTCGTCGGCGGCTCCGGACCGGACGCGAGCGGCACGCAGGTGGTGCTGAGCACGGCCCGGCTCGACCGCATCCGCGTCATCGACGCGGCCAACCTGACCATGACCGTCGAGGCCGGCTGCGTGCTGCAGCGCGTGCAGGAAGCCGCAGCGCGCGAAGGCCTGCTGTTCGCGCTCAGCCTCGCTGCCGAGGGCAGCTGCACGATCGGCGGCAACCTCGCCACCAACGCCGGCGGCACACAGGTCCTGCGCTACGGCAACGCCCGCGAGCAATGCCTCGGCCTCGAGGTGGTGACGGCCGGCGGCGAGATCTGGCACGGCCTCTCGGGGCTGCGCAAGGACAACACCGGCTATGACCTGCGCGACCTGCTGATCGGCAGCGAAGGCACGCTCGGCATCATCACCGCCGCGACCTTGAAGCTGCATCCGCGGCCGGCGGCGATGCTGACCGCGATGGCCAGCCTGAAGACGCTCGAGGCCGCGGTAGAGCTGCTGTCGCTTGCCCGCGCCAGGCTCGGCCCCGGCCTGACCGGCTTCGAGGTCATGAACGCGTTCTCGCTCGACCTCGTGCGCAAGCACTTCGCGCAGCTGCGCCAGCCGCTGGGTGCAGCGCCATGGACGGTGCTGATCGAGCAGTCGGATGCCGAGAGCGAAGCGCATTGCGCCGCCGCCCTCGAAGGCCTGCTCGGCGCGGCGCTCGAGGCCGGCCTGATCGCCGACACGGCGCTCGCCTCGAGCCTGGAGCAGGCCAACGCGATGTGGTACCTGCGCGAGGCGATCCCGCTCGCGCAAGCCGCCGAAGGGCCGAACATCAAGCACGACATCGCCTTGCCGGTGTCCGCGGTTGGCGCCTTCGTCGCCTCGACGGACGCGGCGCTGCGGCGCGCCTACCCCGGCATTCGTCTGGTCGACTTCGGCCATCTCGGCGACGGCAACCTGCACTACAACGTGCAATGCGCCGAAGGCGCGGATGCGAAGGAGTTCCTGCGCCACGAGGCCGAGGTGAACGCCCTCGTCTACGACGCCGTCGCCGCCTTCTCGGGCTCGATCTCGGCCGAGCACGGCATCGGCAGCCTGAAGCGCGAGCACCTCGCCGCGCGCAAGTCGCCGGTGGCGCTGGCCATGATGCAGAGCATCAAGCGCGCGCTCGACCCTGAGGGCGTGCTGAACCCGGGCCGTGTGCTTCCGCCGCCAACCACACCGTGAAGGCCACGACCTCGGGTCGCTTGGCGGCGCTCGCCGCCACCAGCATGCAATAACCGCGCGGCGAGACGACGGCATCGGCAAACGGCGCGACCAGCTTCTTCGCCTTCAGCAATTGGTCGATCAGCGGCACGCGCCCGAGAGCGACGCCTTGCCCTGCGATCGCCGCCTGGATAAGCTGGTCGTACGACGAGAAGTGCAGGACGCCGGCGGGTTTCAGGTCGGCGAGATGCATCGCCTGCAACCACAAGCCCCAGTCCTGCAACTGGTTGCTGCCGAAGGGCTCCATGCGCAGCAAGGTCTGGCTCGCCAGATCGGCCGGCACCTTCAGCGCGGTGCCGGCGGCACGAAGCAGGCGCGGGCTGCACACCGGAGATACGGTCTCGCCGAACAGGCGAACGCCGGCGGCCGGAAGCGAGTCGACTGGCCGGTAGCGAATCGCCACGTCGACGCCGTCGCGCTCCAGGTTGGCGAGCGCGTTGCCGGTTGAAATGCGGACATCGACCCCCGGACAGGCGGCGACGAAGGATGACAGGCGCGGGATCAGCCAGACGCCGGCAAAGCCTGCCGTCGTGCTCACGACCACGGGTCTCGGTTCGCCGCTGCCCTTGAGCGCACGGGCGGCGCGATCGATCGTCGCAAGCGCCTCGGTCGTGGCCTGCAGGAACGAGCGACCCTCCTCGGTCAGCACCAGAGCACGATGCAAGCGCCGGAACAGGGCGACCCCGAGCCGGCCCTCGAGGGCCTGGATCTGCCGGCTCACGGCCGACTGGGTGAGCGCGATCTCGTCGGCGGCCCGCGTGAAGCTGAGGTGGCGCCCCGCCGCCTCGAAGGCGACGAGCAGCTCGAGGGGCGGCACGTCGTAGGCACGGCGGCTCATGGCGGACCGTTCTTGCATGCATTGGAAGCATGCATACCATTCCCGAATACCGTTTGAGAAGGCACCGACGCTCCCTCAAACTTCTCTTTCTGGACGTTGACCATACCGTGGATGAAACGTCGCACAGCATGCATCAGGGTCATGCTAACAGGAGAATGCCATGAACAACGACCTGAACCTCGACACGCGGAGCCTCGACAAGGGCCGGATCCGTCGCGTTCACGAAACGCGGCCGTTCGGCCATCGCGTCGAGTGCCTGAGCGGCGCGCTCTGGATCACCCAGGACGGCGACAGCCGCGACATCGTGCTCGCGCCGGGCGACTCGTTCTCGTTCGACCGCGTTGGCGACGCCCTCATCAGCGCGCTCGACGACTCGCGCTTCCTGCTCCTCGAAGCCTGCGCCGCGCAGGCCTCGCACTGAAGCGGTTACTGGATCGGGCCTTTCAAGGCCTCGGGCAGCGGCAAGGCGACGACGGCGATGCCCTCCTCGCGCAGGGCCTCGGCGTCTTCGCTCGTGGCGCGGCCGCGAATGCCGCGCTCCTCGACCTCGCCGTAGTGGATGCGGCGCGCTTCCTCGGCGAAACGATCACCGACGTCCTCGGTCGAGCTCATCACGTGACGGACGGCGCGCAGCCATTGCGACTGCAGCGTCATCGACGTGCCCTGGGCGGCCTCGACAGCCGGCGCCGAGTGGCGCGCGACGTTCAGGCGGGGCGCGCTCGGCAGCCTGCTGATCGCAGTGCCGCCGCAAAGCGGACAGGCGATCTCGCTACGGGCCGACTGTGCAGTGAACTCGTCCTCGGAGGCGAACCAGCCTTCGAAGCCGTGGCCTTCGGCGCAGCGCAGGTTGAGGACCTTCATGGCCGCATTATCCGCAGCGCCGGCTCAGGAGGCGTGAATGAATCCGCCATGGTGGATTGGCTCGCACCTTCTCTGGCGGGCGCGGCGGCCCATTCGAGCGGCCAGCGGCCCTCGCGCCAGTGGCGCAGCCAAAGCAGGCCGACCAGGCTCTTGGCGTCGGTGAGCTCGCCGCGCTGGGCGGCCGACTCCAGCTCCTCGAGGCTGGCCTCGGCGACGTCGACGAACTCGCCGGCATCGAGACGGCGTTCGCCGGCGGTGAGGCCGCGCGCGAACCAGACCTCGATGCCCTCGGTGGAATAGGCGATGGCGTTGTGCGTGAAGCCGGCGCGCGCCCACTCGGCGGCGCGGTAACCGGTTTCCTCGAACAGCTCGCGCACCGCGCAGCGGAGCGGCGGCTCGCCCGACTCGATCTTGCCCGCGGGAAACTCGAGCATCGCCTTGCCGATCGGATAGCGCCATTGCCGCTCGACGACGAGGCGGCCGTCCTCGAGCAGCGCGACGACCATGACCGCGCCTGGATGGACGATGTATTCGCGGTGCGAGCTGCTGCCGTCGGGCAGGCCGACGCGGTCGCGCCGCACGTCGAGAAAGCCGCCGCGCCAGGCTTGGGCCGGCTCGAGCGTGGTTTCGCGCAGATGGCCGGTGTCGCTGCCGAGGTCCTGCAATCGCATTCGGTCGTAGGCCGGTCGGGAGCCACCGGCCTCAGGTGGCGAACATCTGCACGATGGCCTGCGCGCACATCTGCATCAGGCCGCTGGGCAGGATGCCGAGCAGCAGCACGGCAGCGCCGTTCAGCGACAGCATGATGCGCGCGTCGGCGTTGCCGCCGATGGCGCGGGTGTCGGCGGGCTCGTCGAAGTACATCACCTTGACGACGCGCACGTAGTAGAACGCGCCGAGCAAGGACAGCACGACGGCGATGACGGCCAGCCAGATGAAGCCGGGCACGTTGGTCGATACGAGCGCCTGCAGCACCGCGAGCTTGGCGTAGAAGCCGACCGTCGGCGGGATGCCGGCGAGCGAGAACATGAAGACGGCCATGACGCCGGCAAACCACGGGCTGCGCTTGGCCAGGCCCTTGAAGTCGTCGATCAGCTCGGCCTCGTGGCCGGCGCGCGAGAGCAGCATGATCATGCCGAAGGTGCCGAGCGAGGTCAGCACGTCAACGACGACGTAGAACATCGCCGAGCTGTAGGCATTGACGGCCGAGACCGTGTTGCTGTTGACGACGCCGGGGCAGAGGCCGAGCAGCATGAAGCCGATCTGGGCGATCGTCGAATAGGCCAGCATGCGCTTGATGTTCGACTGCGCCATCGCCGCCAGGTTGCCGAGCAGCATCGAGCCGACCGAGAGCAAGACCAGCATCTGCTGCCAGTCGACGGCCAGGCCGATCATGCCCTCGACGAGCAGGCGGATCGTGATCGCGAAGGCGGCGAGCTTGGGCGCGCCGCCGACGAGCAATGTCGCCGCGGTCGGCGCGCCCTGATAGACGTCGGGCACCCACATGTGGAAGGGCACGGCGCCGAGCTTGAAAGCCAGGCCCGAGACGACGAAGACGAGGCCGAGGATCAGCACCGCCCGGTTCACCTGACCGGTGCCGATCGCTTTGTAGACCTCGGCCATCTCGAGCGAGCCGGTGGCGCCGTACATCATCGACAGGCCGTAGAGCAGGAAGCCGCTCGCCAACGCGCCGAGCACGAAGTACTTCATCGCCGCCTCGGTCGCCGGGATGCTGTCGCGGCGCATCGCGACCAGTGCGTAGAGGCTGAGCGACATCAGCTCCAGGCCGAGATAGACGACCAGAAAGTTGTTGGCCGCGACCATCACCAGGATGCCGAGCAGAGCGAACATCGAGAGCGAGAACAGCTCGCCTTTCAGCATGTCGCGCTCGGCCGCGTAAGGCCGCGCGTAGACCAGCGTGACCATCATCGCCAGCGTGGCGAAGACACCGAGCAGCTGACCCATCGGGTCGGCGACGACCATGCGCTGCATCGCGTAGAGGGTGACCCAGTTGGCCGGGCTGCCGTCGATCGGAAAGCCGTTGAAGAAATACCAGAGCTGGATCAGGGCGATCACGAAGAGCGACCCCTGCGCCAGGCAATAGGTGACTAGGCGCTCGCGATCCTTGACCCAGAGGTCGACCAGGGCGACGACGCAGGCCGCGACGAGCAGCGCGATCTCGGGACAGACGGCTTGCCAGTTCATGGCGGCGCTCGCCCGGCCGCCCGAAGGGCCGAGTGCCGCGGCTCCATGCCGGCCTGCGCCGGCCTGGACGGCACGAGGAGACGTTGCGTCCCGCGACGCCGCGGCCTGCAAGGCCGGCCCGCCCCCTCGGGGGGCAGCGAACGTAGTGAGCGTGGGGGCTTCATGGGCTGATCTTGGTGATGCTGGTCTGGCGAAGCAGATGGACGACCGACGCGTGCATCACGTCGGTGAACGGCTTGGGATAGACGCCCATGGCGATGACCGCGGCGGCGAGCACGCCGAGCATCGCGAATTCGCGGCCGTTCACGTCCGTCAGCTCGCGCACGTGCTCGTTGACGATCTTGCCGAAATAGACACGCTTGACCATCCACAGCGTGTAGGCGGCGCCCCAGATCATGGTCGAGGCGGCGATCGCGGCGATCCAGAAGTGCTGCGCGCCGATCGTGCCGAGGATCACCATCCACTCGCCGACGAAGCCGGCCGTGCCGGGCAGGCCGCAGTTGGCCATGGCGAAGAGCACCGCCAACGACGCGAACTTCGGCATCGTGTTGGCAACGCCGCCGTAGGCCGAGATCTCGCGCGAATGGACCCGGTCGTAGAGGACGCCGATGCAGAGGAACATCGCGCCCGAGACGAAGCCGTGCGAGATCATCTGCACGATCGCACCCGAGGTGGTGAGCTCGTTGAACATGAAAAAGCCCAGCGTCACGAAGCCCATGTGGGCGATCGACGAATAGGCGACGAGCTTCTTCATGTCGCGCTGGACCAGGGCGACGAAGCCGATGTAGACGACGGCGACGAGCGACAGCGCGACCATGAACCAGGCCCACTCGTGGCTGGCGTCGGGGGTGATCGGCAGCGAGAAGCGCAGGAAGCCGTAGGTGCCGAGCTTCAGCATGATCGCCGCCAACACCACCGAGCCGCCGGTCGGCGCCTCGACGTGGGCGTCGGGCAGCCAGGTGTGCACCGGCCACATCGGCACCTTCACCGCGAAGGCGAAGAAGAAGGCGAAGAAGAGCAGGACCTGGGCGTCGAGCGAGAGCGGCAGGCGGTGCCAGGTCAGGATGTCGAAGCTGCCGCCGGACTTGTAGTAGAGATAGATCAGCGCCACCAGCATGAGCAGCGAGCCGGCCAGCGTGTAGAGGAAGAACTTGAACGCCGCGTAGACGCGGCGCGGCCCGCCCCAGACGCCGATGATGAGATACATCGGTATCAGGGTCGCCTCGAAAAAGACATAGAACAGCAGGCCGTCGAGGGCGCTGAAGACGCCGACGAGCAGCCCCGAGAGCACGAGGAAGGCGCCCATGTACTGGTTGACACGCTCGGTTATCACCTGCCACGCCGAAACGACGACGATGACGGTGATGAAGGCCGAGAGAAGGACGAACCAGACCGAGATGCCGTCGACGCCGAGCAGGTAATAGACGTTGAAGCGGCTGATCCAGTCGTGCCGCTCGACGAACTGCATCGTCGCCAGCGAGGTGTGGAAGCCGGTGACGAGCGGGATCGTCACCAGGAAGCTGATGATCGACGCGATCAGCGCTGCCCAGCGCACGGCGCCGGCGCGCTCCTCGCGGCCGCCGAAGGCGAGCAGCAGCACGCCCGACAGGATGGGCAGCCAGATGGCGAGGCTCAGCAGGGGCATGTTCTTTTCGTTGTCACCGGGAATCGCCGGCCGCCGGGCCGCCCCAAGGCCGGCGGCGCCCCCTCGGGGGGCAGCGAACGCAGTGGGCGTGGGGGCTTCATGACTAGCGGCCGAAGAACGTACCGAGATACGGCCAGAGCTGCCAGGTCATGAGGCCGATCACGCCGACGATCATGACCAGCGCATACCAGTAGAGATAGCCGCTCTGCAGGGCGCGCGTCGAGCGCGCGATGCCGCCGACGACGTTCGATCCTCCATCGATGAAGACGCCGTCGATGACGCCGACGTCGCCGCGCTGCCAGAGCGCCGTGCCGAGGATGCGGGCGCCGCGCGACAGCACCTTCTCGTTGAACCAGTCGAAGTAATACTTGTTGTCGAGGATCTCATAGAGGAACGAGAAGCGGCGCTGGATCGCGGCCGGGATGTCCGGACGCTTCAGGTAGAAGAACCAGGCGACGACAGCGCCGGCCAGGGCCAGCCAGAAGACCGGGTGGGCGACCGAACGCAGCGCCATCTCGAGCGGGCCGTGCCAGTCCTTCTGCAACTCGGCCATGGCCGGGTGGGCGCCGCGGTAGGCGGTGATCGCGCCCTTGAAGAAGTCGCCGAAGAGAAGCGGGCCGATCGTCAGGTAGCCGATCACCACCGACGGGATGGCGAGCAGCACCAGCGGCAGCGTCACCACCCAGGGCGACTCGTGCGGATCGGCATGCGCGTCGTGGCCGGCGTGCGGGTCGGGCTCGGCGTGGCTGGCGTGCGCGTCGGCGCCGTGGCCTCCGGGCTCGTCGGCGTGGTCGTCGTGCGCCTCGGCCGGGAACGGTTTGTGGCGGAAGCGCTCCTCGCCGTGGAAGACGAGGAAGTACATGCGGAACGAATAGAAGGCGGTGACGAAGACGCCGATCAGCACCGCCCAGTAGGCGAACCCAGCGCCGAACAAGTGGCTCTCGTGCACCGCCTCGATGATCGAGTCCTTGGAGTAGAAGCCGGCGAAGAACGGCGTGCCGATCAGTGCCAGCGAGCCGACCAGCGAGGTGATCCAGGTGATCGGCATGTACTTTCTGAGGCCACCCATGTTGCGGATGTCCTGGTCGTGGTGCAGGCCGATGATCACCGAGCCGGCGGCGAGAAACAGCAAGGCCTTGAAGAAGGCATGCGTCATGAGGTGGAAGATCGCCACCGAGTACGCCGAGGCGCCGAGCGCCACCGTCATGTAGCCGAGCTGCGAGAGCGTCGAGTAGGCGACGACGCGCTTGATGTCGTTCTGGATGATGCCGAGAAAGCCCATGAAGAGGGCGGTGATGGCGCCGATGACGAGCACGACCGAGAGCGCGGTGTCGGAGAGCTCGAACAGGGGCGACATGCGCGCGACCATGAAGATGCCGGCCGTGACCATCGTCGCGGCGTGGATCAGCGCCGAAATCGGCGTCGGGCCTTCCATCGAGTCGGGCAGCCAGACGTGCAGCGGAAACTGCGCGCTCTTGCCCATCGCGCCGATGAACAGGCAGATGCAGATCACGGTGATGAGCCGCCAGTCCATGCCCGGAAAGCCGAGCCTGGCGAGGTTGCCGCCCTGGGCGAAGGCCTCGCCGTAGTTCAGCGTGCCGGCATAGGCGACGATCAGGCCGATGCCGAGGATGAAGCCGAAGTCGCCGACCCGGTTGACGATGAAGGCCTTGAGGTTGGCGAAGATTGCCGTCGGCCGCGTGAACCAGAAGCCGATCAGGAGGTAGGAGACCAGGCCGACCGCTTCCCAGCCGAAGAACAGCTGCAGGAAGTTGTTGCTCATGACGAGCATGAGCATCGAGAAGGTGAACAGCGAGATGTAGCTGAAGAAGCGTTGATAGCCCGGGTCATCGGCCATGTAGCCGATGGTGTAGATGTGCACCATCAGCGAGACGAAGGTGACGACGACCATCATCAACGCCGTCAGGCCGTCGACGAGAAAGCCGATCTCCATCTTCAGGCTACCCGGCGTGCCCGGGCCGCCCAGGGTCAGCCACTCGTAGATCGTGGCGTTGAAGCGTGCGCCATCGGCGACCACCGAGTACAGCACCCAGGCCGAGATGGCGAAGGCGATCGCCACGCCGAGGATGGTGACGGTGTGCGCGCCGCGGCGCCCGACCTGGCGGCCGAACAGTCCGGCGACGACGGCGCCGACCAGCGGCGCGAGCGGTACGGCGAGAAGCAGACTGGAAGAGAGTTGCGCGGCCATGCTCAGCCCTTGAGCGTGTCGAGCTCGTCGACGGCGATCGTCGAACGGGTGCGAAACAGCACGACCAGGATCGCCAGGCCGATCGCCGACTCGGCGGCGGCGACGGTGAGGATGAAGAACACGAACACCTGGCCCGCCATGTCGCCCAGGTAGTACGAGAAGGCGACGAAGTTGAGGTTGACGGCGAGCAGCATCAGCTCGATCGCCATCAGCAGCACGATCAGGTTCTTGCGGTTCAGAAAGATGCCGATCACCGACAGCGCGAACAGGATCGCGCCGAGCGTGAGGTAGTGGCCGAGGGTGACGGAGCCGATGTTCATGACAACCCCCCGTCCGACGAATACGTCGGCCGGCCCCCCGAGGGGGCTCGGGCCGGCTTGGGAACGGCCCGGCGCTCGGCCCTCATCGCCTGTCCCCCACCGGCGCCGCCGCGTCGCTCACCGCGTCGTGCGCAACAGACTCCGGCTTCATCGAGACCAGGCGCACCCGGTCGGCCTTCTTCGCCTTGACCTGTTCTGAAGGGTCCATGTGCTTGGAGTCCTTGCGCGCGCGCAGCGTCAGCGAGATCGCGGCGATGATGGCGACGAGCAAAATCACGGCGGCGATCTGCAGCGGATAGAGGTAGTTGGTGTAGACCTCGACGCCGAGCAGCTTGGTGTTGCCGAGCTTGAGCGCCGCCGCGCTCATGGGCCGAGCCTCGGTGACGTAGAAGCCGGGGATCAGCACCGCCGCCATCTCGAGCGCGATGACGACGCCGACCAGCAGGGCGAGGGGAAAGTGCTTCCAGAAACCGACCCGCAGCGACGCGGTGTCGACGTCGAGCATCATGACCACGAACAGGAACAGCACCATCACCGCGCCGACGTAGACGAGGACCAGCGCGATGGCCAGGAATTCGGCGCGCAGCAGGATCCAGACGCAGGAGGCGCTGAAGAAGGCGAGCACGAGATAGAGCGCCGCATAGACGGGGCTGCGCGCCGTGATGACGCGAAACGCCGCAAACAAGAGGACGATCGAGAAGACGTAGAACAGGGCGGTGGCTGTCGTCATGGCAATCGATGCGCGCACGCTTGCTCGCGTCGCCTGATGTGCAGGCGGCGTTTCGCTTCAGCGATATTTGGC
>JANXWR010000108.1 GCA_025351025.1 Burkholderiales bacterium
CGCACCAAGGACAGCCAGCATCACCATCAACGTCGGCAAGAGCGAGCGGGCGCAGCAGAACCCGCTCGGCAAGGACGCGCGGGTGCGCGAGGCGCTCGAGCTCTCGCTCGACCGCCAGGGCCTGGCGCAGGTGGTGATGGACAACGAGGCGCAGGTCGGCAACCAATGGGTCGCACCGAGCAACACCTGGTACGCGAAGAACCTGCCCCTGCCCAAGCGCGACGTCGCCCGCGCCAAGGCGCTGCTTAAGGAGGCCGGCGTCACGAACCCCAGCTTCACCCTGGTCGCGCCGACGACCTCCGACGCGCAACGGCTCGCGGTCGTCGTCCAGTCGATGGCGCGCGAGGCCGGCTTCGACGTGAAGATCCTCTCGGCCGAGTTCGCGACCTCGCTCAACATGGCCGACAAGGGTGACTTCGAGGCCTACCTCCTGGCCTGGAGCGGCCGCGCCGATCCCGACGGCAACCTGTTCAGCTTCGACGGCTGCAAGCAGCCGCTCAACTACGCCGGCTATTGCAATGCCGAGACCGAGGCCCTGCTCAACCAGTCGCGCAGCCTGCGCGACCCGGCCGAGCGCAGGAAGGTCTTCGAGCAGATCGCGGCGCGCGTGCTGAAGGAGCGGCCGATCATCTATCTCTACCACCGCAACTGGCTCTGGGCCTACAACGCCAGGCTGACGGGCGTGCGCGACATCCCCGACGGACTGCTGCGCGTCGCCGGCCTGAGGCTGGCGCCCTGAGTCGGACGACGACCACGAGATCATTCACTGCGTTCAGGATGACACTCGGTTTGTCGCCCTGAGCGAAGCGAAGGATCTCGACCGGCGCGAACCACCCATGCTCGACTTTCTGGTCAAGCGCCTCGTCACCATCGTGCCGACGCTGGTGCTGGTGTCGATGCTGGTGTTCGGCCTGCAGCAGCTGCTGCCCGGCGACCCGGCCATGATGCTCGCCGGCGAGGAGCAGGATCCGACCGTCATCGCCTACCTGCACAAGAAGCTGCACCTCGACGAGCCGCTGCCGATGCGCTACGCCTGGTGGGTCGGCGGCGTGCTGCGCGGCGACCTCGGCGACTCGGTGCGCACGCAGCAGCCGGTGCTGGAGCTGGTCGCGCAGAAGCTGCCGGTCACCGTCGAGCTGGCGGCACTCGCCATGGCCATCGCCCTCGTCATCGGCATCCCGGGCGGCATCGTCTCCGCGGTCGGCCGCGGCACCGCGTGGGACTACGCGGCCAACGTGTTCGCGCTCTGGGGCCTGTCGACGCCGAACTTCTGGCTCGGCATCCTCATGATCCTGCTCTTCTCGGTGCAGCTCGGCTGGCTGCCGGCGTCGGGCTACGTCAGCCCCTTCGAGGACCCGCGCGCCAACCTCGCCGCGATGATCATGCCGGCCTTCGTGCTCGGCAACGCGATCGCCGCGGTGCTGATGCGGCATACGAGGAGCGCCATGCTGCAGGTGCTCTCGGCTGACTACGTGCGCACCGCCCGCGCCAAGGGCCTGCGCGAGCCTGCGGTGGTGCTCAAGCACGCGCTGCGCAATGCGCTGGTGCCCATCATCACGCTCGGCGCGCTCGAGCTCGGCACGCTGCTTTCGGGTGCCGTGCTCACCGAGCAGGTGTTCACCATCCCCGGTTTCGGCAAGCTCATCGTCGACTCGGTCTTCAACCGCGACTACTCGGTCGTGCAGGGTGTCGTGCTCGTCACCGCCACCGCCTACATCGCGCTCAACCTGCTCGCCGACCTCGCCTACTTCGCGGTCAACCCGCGGCTCAGGCGTTGACCGTGTCGGCGATCCTGCCCGCACCATCGGCCACGGTCGCGCCGCCCGCCCCGGCCGGCCCCTGGCGGCGCGCCCTGCGGCGACTGCGCCGGCGCCGCGTCGCGATGCTCGGTCTGGCGGTCGTCGTCGCCTTCGTCGTGCTCGCCATCTTCGCGGCGTGGATCGCGCCGCAGGACCCGATCGCCACGAGCTGGAGCGCGATCCGCCAGGCACCGAGCGGCGCGCACTGGTTCGGCACCGACGAGATCGGCCGCGACGTGCTCTCGCGCGTCGTCTGGGGCACGCGCGCCTCGCTGCTCGCCGGCGTCGTCTCGGTCTCGATCTCGCTCCTGCTCGGCGTGCCGATCGGCCTGGCCGCGGGCTTTCTCGGCAGCTTCGTCGACGGCGCCATCTCGCGCGTCACCGACGCCTTTCTCGCCTGCCCCTTCCTCATCCTGGCGATCGCGCTGGCCGCCTTTCTCGGCCCCAGCCTGACCAACGCCATGATCGCCATCGGCGTCTCGGCAACGCCGATCTTCGTGCGCCTGACACGCGCCGCTGTGCTCAACGTCAAGGTCGAGGACTACGTCGAGGCGGCACGCGCCGTCGGCAATCCGCCGCTGCGCGTCGCCGTGCGCCACGTGCTGCCCAACGTCGCCGCGCCACTGATCGTGCAGTCGACGCTGGCCATCGCCGCCGCCGTCATCGCCGAGGCGAGCCTGTCCTTTCTCGGCCTGGGCCAGCAGCCACCGGCGCCGAGCTGGGGCAGCATGCTCAACGTCGCCAAGAACTACGTCGACAACGCGCCGTGGATGGCGATCTGGCCGGGACTCTCGATCTTCCTGCTCGTGCTCTCGTTCAACCTGCTCGGCGACGGCCTGCGCGACGCCCTCGACCCCCGCCAGCGCTGAAGCGGCGCCGGGCTTGCGCTGCGTCAAGGCGGCGCGGACGCCGCAGCGTTAGCGTGAGGCCTCAACACAGCAAGGACAAGTCATGGGACGCTTGAACGTCGGCAATCTCGATCGCGCGCTGCGCATCCTGGTCGGCTTGACATTGATCGGTCTCGCTGCCACCGGCACGATCGGCCTCTGGGGCTACCTCGGCATCGTGCCGCTGCTCACCGGACTGGCGGCGCGTTGCCCGATGTATTCGGTACTCGGCGTCGCCACGACCTCGCGCTGAAGACGCGGTTTGCTGCCGCTCTCTTCCGCCTTCGAACCCCTTCACCAGGAACCCAATCCCATGACCACCTCCCGCGCCGTCGTGTGGATCGACCACCAAGCGGCCAAGCTGCTGCAACTGGATGAGACGCGCCCCCTCGGCCGCACGATCCGCGCCCACCCGCACCCCACCGCGCAGCACGGCAGCGAGGTGCGCACCTCGCACGAGTTCTACGCCGACGTTTGCGACACGCTCGGCGCCGCCGGGCAGGTGCTGGTGACCGGCTCGCATACGGCGTTGGCCGACTTTCGCCACTACGCCGAGAAGCACCGTTCCCACACCGCCGCGCTGATCGTCGCCTACGTGGTGGTCGACCATCCGAGCGACAACCAGCTGGTCGCGCTGGCACGCCAGCACTTCATCGAGCACGACCGCATGGCCGGGATTCCGACGACCGGCTGAGCCGCCCAGTCCGACCGCGCTCTCGAGCGACCGGAACAGCTCAGGCCGGCACGGCGCTCGGGACGGACACCGCCGCATTGCGGCTTTGCACAGTCGCCGCACTCGCCACCGCGTCCGAGCCGTGCACGAGCAAGACCGGAACGCGCGCCATGCGCACCACCTGCTCGGCATCGCTGCCCAGGATGAGTCGGCCCATGCCGCGGCGTCCATGGCTGCCGATGACGATGAGGTCGGCCGCCCAGTCCTTCGCCTGGTCGACGACGAGGTCGCAGACGCGGGCGCCGAAGGTATCGCAGAGAAAGGCCGTTGCATCGATGCCGGCGGCTTGCGCGCGCGCCTTCGCCTCGCCGAGGATCTTCTCGCCGGCATCGCGCAGCATGCCGACGAGGTCGCCGGTGTAGATCTCGAAGCCGGTGGCGAAGACGAGCTGGTCGACGACATGGACCAAGCGCAGGCTGGCGCCGGTGAGCCTGGCGAGCTTGATGGCTTCGTCCAGCCCCTGCGTCGAGGTCGGGCTCCCATCGACGGGAACGAGGATTCGCTGGTACATGTCGGTCTCCAGGCGGGTCGTGGCAAGAACGGATCGACCGAGTGTGGGCGCGGATGCGAATGCGCGGGTTGATGCCCGTCAAGTCGTCGCGCATCGCCATCGGAAACGATGAACCTCGTGCCTCGATCCGCGATCCTGGGCATCGGAGCGCCCACGCGCGAGGCGATCGTCAAAGCTGATACGCTTTGACGATCGCAGGCCTTGCCCGCGCGCGCCGCGGACAGCCGTTCGCACCACGAGTGACTCCAGACATTCATATCGCCGTCGTCGACGACGAGGCCGACATCACGCAGCTGCTGGCGGCCTATCTGCGCAGCCACGGTTATCGCGTCTCCGAGTTGCATCGGGGTCACGCGCTGATGCAACTGATGCCGGTCGATCCGCCGGCGCTGGTCCTGCTCGATCTCGGCCTGCCCGGCGAGGACGGCTTCGCGATCGCGCGCAAGCTGCGCGAGCACTGGCAGTGCGGCCTGGTCATCGTCACCGGTCGCGGTGACGCGGTCGACAAGGTGGTCGGCCTCGAGGTCGGTGCCGACGACTACGTGACCAAGCCGTTCGAGCTGCGCGAGCTGCTCGCCCGCATCAAGGCCGTGCTGCGCCGGACCGGTGCCGCGGCCGTGCCCGTACCGGCGGCCGAGACGTCTCCGCGCAGGCATCGCTTCGCCGGCTGGGAGATCGACACCGCCGCACGCCGGCTGACCACTTCCGAAGGGTCCGAGGTGGCGCTGACGGGCGGCGAGTTCGACCTGCTCATGGCCTTCGTCCGCCACGCCGGACGCGTGCTCTCGCGCGACTTCCTGCTCGAGCAGACGCGCGGTCGCGAGGCTGCGCCCTTCGATCGCACGATCGACGTCCAGGTCGGGCGCCTGCGCAAGAAGCTCGAGGTCGACGTCGACGCGCCGCAGATCATCAAGTCGGTGCGTGGCGCCGGCTACATCCTGGTGCCGCCGGTCACCCTGGCATGAGCCGCCGCCTGCCATGACGACGCCGCTCGCCTGGCTGTCGCACCTGCCGCCCGACCTCGATGCGCAGAACGTCTTTCGCACCCTGTTCACGGCCTATCCAGACGCGCTGATCGTCACCGACGCCGCCGGCACCGTGGTGCTGGCCAATCCCTCGGCGGCGAGCTTGTTCGGCTATGCCGTCGAGGATCTGGTCGGCTTGCCCGTCGACACGCTGGTGCCCGACAGCGCGCGTCCGCGCCACGCGTCGTTTCGCCACGCCTACGGCCGCGACCCGCAGCCCCGGCCCATGGGCAAGCAGACGGAGCTGATGGCGCGGCGCCGCGACGGCTCCGAGGTGATGGTCGAGATCGCGCTCAGCCCGCTGCAAGACCATGGCCTGCCGCTGGTGGTGGCCGCCGTGCGCGACATCGGCGCCTATCCGCGCATGAAGCAGGCGCTGCAACGCGCGCGCTACAGCGAATACCTGGCCCAGCTCGGCCGCCTGGCCGTCGACGCGCGCGACCCGCAGGCACTGTTGCAGCAGGTGCCGGTGATCGCGACCGAGGCCTTGCAGGTCGAATTGGCGGTGGTGCTGCTGCTCGAGCCGAACCGCCTCGAATTCCGGGTCCATGGCGGCGCCGGGCTGATCGAGGGCGAAAAGGTCGGCGATCGCGTGCCCAACCGTGCCGACAGTCCGGCCGGCTTCGTGCTCGCGCACGGCAAGCCGGTGGTCGTCGTGGACTACCGCCGCGAAAGTCGTTTCGCGGTGCCCGGTGCTTACCTCGATGCCGGCCTGATCAGCGGGCTGTCGGTGCCGCTCCTCGATCGCGGCGGCGCGATCGGCGCGCTCAAGGTGCGCTCGCGCGAGTTCCGGCACTTCGGCGACGACGAGATCCGCTTTCTCGAATCGCTCTCCAACCTGCTGGCGACCAGCCTGCAGCGCGCCGAGACCGAAGCGGCCTTGCAGCATGCGCAGCGGCTGGAAAGCGTCGGCCAGCTGACCGGCGGCATCGCCCACGACTTCAACAACCTGCTGACCATCATCCAAGGCAATCTGCAGGTGCTCGAGGAGCTGCCGGCGCTGGCACACGACGGGCATGCCCAGCAACTGGTCGACGCAGCGGCGCGCGCGGCCCGGCGTGGCGCCGAGCTGACGAGCAAGCTGCTCGCATTCTCCAGGCGGCAAGTGCTGCAGCCGAGCCCGGTCGACGTCGGCGCGCTGCTCAATTCGCTGGCCGACATGCTGCGCCGCACGCTCGACCAACGCGTTCACATCGAGGTCG
>JANXWR010000113.1 GCA_025351025.1 Burkholderiales bacterium
CGCGCCTCGTCGCGCGCCAGGGTTTCGTAGATCGCCTTGATGACCGGCTCGCTGTGCCACTCGGCGGCACGCCGGTACCAGTGGTTGAGACGGATCTCACCGCAGAAGTGCAGCATCAGCGTCTCGAGCTTGGGCGCCGGGTCGAAGTCGAAGCGCACCTCGTGCAACTCGGCCTCGGTCGGCACGAGGTCGGGACGAAAGCGGCGCAGATACTCCATGAGGACGAGCGAATGCTTCTGCTCCTCGAAGAACCAGACGCTCATGAATGCGGAAAAGTCGCTGTCGTCGCGGTTGTCGCGCAGGAACATCTCGGTCGCCGGAAGCGCCGCCCATTCGGTGATGGCGTTCATCTTGACGGTCTGCGCCTGCTCTTCCGAGAGGCGGCTCGCGTCGAACTGGCCCCAGGGGATGTCCTGGTCCATATTCCAGCGGACCGCTTCGAGCTGTTTGAAGAGTTCGGGATAGATCATCAGGGGCCTTGCAAGCGGCCGAGTTTAGTCGCTGCTCGGTGACAGGCTGTATGCAGACATGTACGTGGGGACGGGACAGCGCGGATTCAAACCCGATCGCCCCGGCGCCGGCCGCATCCGGCGCCCGCAGGCGCGCGTACGGGAAGAACAGGGAAAGAAATGACACGGAACAGAGTTTTCCAAACGGCGCGGGAACTCTTGGCGCGGAAGCTTGTCATACCGGCTCGGTTTTCGTCGCGGAGCCGGCCGGCCACGCCGGCTGAAATCCCTGGGGGGTTCTCCTCCTCCCTCCTCCCTCCCTCGTTCCCCCGGGGACGCTCGGCGACATTTCTACACGGTGAGCGGGCCGCCCCGGGCGGCCCGCTCCGCCCGATCCCCGGTCTCCGCGGCGCCTGCCGCCCGTCTCGCAAGCGCGCGTGAAGCGCTTCGCCGTCATCGGTTCCGGCATCGCTGGGCTGGCCGCGGCGCGCGGCCTTGCCGGGCTCGGCCGGGTCACCCTGTTCGAGGCGGCCGGCTGGTTCGGCGGCCATACGCACACGGTCGACCTGACGCTCGACGGCACGACGCACGGCGTCGACACCGGCTTTCTCGTTTTCAACGAGCGCACCTATCCGAAGCTGATTGGTCTCTTCGCCGAGCTGGGCGTCGACAGCGCGCCATCCGAGATGTCGTTCTCGGTCCAGGCCGACGCCGGCCGCCTTGAATGGAGCGGCTGCAATCTCGACACCGTGTTCGCGCAGCGCGCCAACCTGGCACGGCCGGCGTTCTGGCGCATGCTCGCCGACCTATTCCGCTTCAACCGGCTGACGACCGCGCTGGCCGAGGACGCGAGCGCCGCCGGCCTCGCGGCGCTCGACCAGCCGATCGGCGACTTTCTTGCCGCGTATCATTTTTCCGACGCGTTCCGCGACTGGTACTTGCTGCCCATGATTGGCTGCATCTGGTCATGCCCGACCGACCAGATGCTGCGTTTCCCGATTGCGACGCTGATCCGTTTCTGCCACAACCACGGCCTGCTCCAGGTCACCGACCGGCCGCCCTGGCGCACGGTGCGCGGCGGGGCGAGAAACTACGTGGCCCGAATGCTCGAAGCGATTCCCGATGCCCGCCTGAACACACCGGTGCGTCGCATCCGCCGACTGGCCTCGGGAGGCGTCGACCTGTCCACCGACGAGGGACACGAGCACTTCGACGCGATCGTCCTGGCCTGCCACAGCGACCAGGCGCTGGCCCTGCTGGCCGACCCGAGCGACGCCGAGCGCGAGGTGCTGGGTGCCGTCCGCTATCAAGACAACCGCGCCGTCCTGCACATTGACGCCAGCGTCCTGCCGCGGCGGCGGCGCGCCTGGGCGGCGTGGAATTACGAACGGGCGCCAAGCGCCGACCGCGAAAGCGCGTCGGTCTGCCTGCACTACCTGATCAATCGCCTGCAGCCGGTGCCCTTCACGACGCCGGTGATCGTCTCGCTCAACCCGCTGCGTCCACCTGCCGGCGGGTCTGTGCATGGCGAGTTCGAGTACGCGCATCCGGTCTTCGACCGTGCCGCGGTCGCGGCGCAGGCGAGGCTGCCGGCACTGCAGGGCCGGCGCGACACCTGGTTCTGCGGCGCCTGGACGCGCTACGGATTCCACGAGGATGGGCTGGCCTCGGGCCAGGCTGTGGCGGAGCGGATCGCCGCGCGATCGGCGACCGAGGCGCCCGCCACTATCGCCGCGGTGGCAACGCCATGACGGCCACCGCTGCGGCGGCGCTGCTCGGCATCGGCGAGGTGCGCCATCGGCGACTGCGTCCGGCGGCGAACGCCTTTGCCTACCCGACCTATTTCCTGCTCCTGCCGATGCGGAAGCTGCGCGAGCAGCCCGAGCCGGCGCTGGCCCGCAACCGCTTCGGCCTGCTCAGCTTTCACGACGCCGACCACGGCGACGGGCGTGCCGACTGCCTGGCCTGGCTCGACGCGCTGCTCGCCGCCGAAGGCATCGTCGACGCGACCGGGGAGGTCTGGCTGCACTGCTATCCGCGGGTGCTCGGCTACACCTTCAAGCCAGTCAGCTTCTGGTACTGTCATCGCCCGGACCAGTCGCTGGCGGCGGTGGTCGTCGAGGTCAACAACACCTTCGGCGAGCGCCACTGCTATCTGCTTTCCGGCCCCGGGCTTGCATTCGGCCGCGAGGTGCGTGCCGCCAAGGACTTTCACGTCTCGCCGTTCTGCGCCGTCGCCGGCGACTATCGCTTTCGCTTCCTGCGCACCGATCTGCATCCACCGGGCAGCGCCGTGCGTACTTCGAGGGCACGGACCGTGGCACGAATCGATCACCACGACGCGGCCGGTGTGCTCCTGCAAACCAGCATCTCGGGGGCGCTCGAGCCGCTGACCCGAGGCCGCATCCGGACCGCGTTCTTTTCCGTCCCGCTGATGACGTTCGGCGTCGTGGCCCGCATTCACTGGCAGGCGCTGAAACTCTGGAGCAAGCACGTGCCCTTTCTTCGCAAACCCGCACCGCCGCGCTCCTTCGTCACCCGCTGAGGTTCTTCACTCCCGCCGCGCCGATCCATGACCACGCTGACCCGAACTTCCGAGCCCGCGCTCGTCCACTCCGCCCCGGCCGCGGCCCGCGCCGTCTTCGGCCTGCTCGCGCAACTGCGCTACGGCTCGCTCGACGTGCGCCAGCCCGACGGCACGATGCTGCACTTCGGACACGAAGGCTCGGCCGGGCCGCGCGCCGCGATCACGCTACGCAACTGGAACGCCTGCGCCGCCGCCCTCAGGTCGGGCGACATCGGCTTTGCCGAGACCTACATCGCCGGCGACTGGACGACGCCCGACCTGGCCACCTTGCTCGAGGTCTTCACGGCCAACCGCGATGCCGTCGAGAAGGTCATCTACGGCAGCTGGTGGGGCTCGCTCCTCTATCGCGCACGCCATCTTTTCAACCGCAACTCACGGCGCGGGTCGAAGAAGAACATCCACGCCCACTACGACCTGGGCAACGCCTTCTATCGCCTCTGGCTCGACCCGTCGATGAACTACAGCAGCGCCTGGTTCGAAGGCGACCGGTCGCGCGATCTGGTCGAGGCGCAGTGGGCGAAGACGCGCCGCGCGCTCGCCGAATGCGCCGTGAGGTCCGGCGACCGCGTCCTCGAGATCGGTTGCGGCTGGGGCGCGCTCGCCGAGCTGGCGACGCGCGAGCTGGGCGCCTCGGTGACCGGCGTGACGCTGTCGTCCGAGCAGCTCGAATGGGCGACCAAGCGCCTCGCCGCGGCCGGCCTGCAAGCCGACCTGCGCCTGCAGGACTATCGCGATATCGACGATGTGCCGTTCGACGCCATCGTCTCGATCGAGATGTTCGAGGCGGTCGGCCGCGCCTACTGGCCGACCTTCTTCAAGACCGTGGCGTCGCGACTGAAGCCCGGTGGCAAGGCCTGCATCCAGAGCATCACGATCCGCGACGACCTGTTCGAGCGCTACGCACGCTCGACCGACTTCATCCAGCAGTACGTCTTTCCCGGCGGGCTGCTGCCGAGCCGCCACGAGTTCCGCAAGGCCGCCGAGGCGGCCGGCCTCGAGGTCGTGGCCGAGCTCGATTTCGGGCTCGACTACGCCGAGACGCTGCGCCGCTGGCGCGAGCGCTTCCTGCGTGCCGAGCTGGCCGTGCACGAGCTAGGCTTCGACACCCGCTTCATGCGCATCTGGGAGTTCTATCTCGCCTACTGCGAGGCGGCGTTCGCGGCCCACAACACCAGCGTCGTTCAATTCACCTTGCGCCGCCCCTGAGTCTTCGCTAGCTAAGCTAGCGCAACCAGCCCTTGCGCCGGAAATAGATGAAGGGAGCGGCCACCGAGGCGATCATGAGGCAGACTGCAAACGGGTAGCCGTACTGCCACTCGAGCTCGGGGATGCCCTTGAAGTTCATGCCGTAGATGCTGGCGATCAGCGTCGGCGGCAGCAGTGCCACGCTGGCCACCGAGAAGATCTTGATGATCTTGTTCTGGTTGATGTTGATGAAGCCGACCGTCGCGTTCATCAGGAAGTTGATCTTGTCGAAGAGAAAGGTCGAGTGGCTGTCCAGCGAATCGATGTCGCGTAGGATCTGCCGCGCCTCCTCGAACTGCTCGGCGTTGAGCATGCGGCTGCGCATCATGAAGCTGACCGCGCGGCGCGTGTCCATAACGTTCCTGCGCACCCGTCCGTTCAGGTCTTCCTCGCGGGCGATCGCCGACAGCGCCTCGCCGGCCGCGTGGTCGTTGACGTCCTGGCGCAGCACGCGCGCGCTCACCGCCTCGAGGTGGTCGTAGATGCCTTCGAGCGCGTCGGCCGAGTACTCGGCGTCGGCGTCGTAGAGCTTGAGCAGCACGTCCTTGGCATCGCCGATCAGGGCCGGGATGCGCCGCGCGCGCAGGCGCAGCAGACGAAAGACGGGCAGGTCCTCGGCATGGACCGAGAACAGGATGTTGCGGAACAGGATGAAGGCGACGCGAACGTTCCTCGGCGTCTCGCCGTCGTCGATCAGGAAGTCGGAGCGGATGTGCAGTTCGCCGTTGTCTTCTTCGTAGAAGCGGGCCGATTCCTCGAGGTCGTCGTCGACCGCGTCGCTCGGGATGGTCAGGCCGAAGCGCTCGACGATCCAGCCCTTTTCCTCCTCGGTCGGCGCGTCGAGGTCGACCAGACCGGCTGCACGTGGGCGAGCGCCGCGTGGCTTTCGATCTCTTCCTGAAACAGCCGGCCGTTGGCCAGCGTGAACACGTTCAGCATGTGCGCTCCGGCGAGCAGGATCCGCTGCCGGAGCCGACGGTCACCCAGTTAAGAAGATGTCCAAGGACGCGAGTGGGAGATGGGGTGACGAAATTATCGCATCGGTGCATCGTCGTCTCGAACGGTGCG
>JANXWR010000136.1 GCA_025351025.1 Burkholderiales bacterium
GGTGAACCGGCGCCTCACCGGCAACAACCTGCACTTCTACGTCAACCCCGAGCGGCGCAGCCACGAGGACGCGATCAAGGTGCATGGCCTCTCGGAAGAGTTCCTCGCCGACAAACCGCTATTTGCGCACGTCGCCGACAAGCTGCTCGAGTTCGTGCGCGACGCCGAGATCATCATCCACAACGCCGCCTTCGACATCGGCTTTCTCGACGCCGAGCTGCGCCGCATCGAGCGGCCGACGTTCGCCAGCCATGTCGGCCGCGTCGTCGACAGTTTGTCGATGGCGCGTGAAAGTTTTCCCGGCAAGTCGAACTCTCTCGATGCCCTCTGCAAGCGCTTCGAGGTCAACAACTCGGGCCGCGAGCTGCACGGCGCGCTGCTCGATGCGGGGCTGCTCGCCGAGGTCTACGTGCGCATGACGCGCGGCCAGAATTCGCTCGTCATCGACGCCGCCGACGCGCTCGCCGCCGACATGGCGGCGAGGCCGATCGACTTCAGCGCCTTCGAGCTCATCGTCGTCGTCGCCGACGAGGCCGAGACGGCGGCGCACGAGGCGGTGCTGGCGGCCATCGACAAGGCCAGCCGCGGCCATGCGGTGTGGCGGCCCATGGCCCTGTTCACGCCCGGTGCCATGGCACAATGACGACCTCTCGCAGGCTGCCGATCCGGCGCCGCGCGGGCGGTTAGCTCAGGGGTAGAGCACGACATTCACACTGTCGGGGTCGGGGGTTCGAAACCCTCACCGCCCACCACCAACATCGACATCCTGACGGTTCCGTGACGGCCGGCGATCGCCGCCGCCGTTCGCTCGATCGTCTCTCGCTTCTTGTCGATTTCGAAGCCCTGCTGCGTCATGACAGGCGCACCTCGCCGCGGTGCGTGTACCGAAAGGACGCAGTCGTGTCATCTCCGCTTCCGTTGCCGGGCCGCGCGCGCCTGTTCGCGCTGCTGCTCATGCCGTTTCTCGCCGCTTGCGCCGGCTTGCCGACGCGGCCCGTCGAGCCGCCGACGCTCGCCATCGCATCCACCGGCACGACGCCGCTGCAGCGGGTCGCGGCCGCCTCGTTGACCGGCTTTCCCGAATCGGGCTTCCAGCTCCTGCCGGTCGCCACCGCGTCGCTCGAGGCCCGGCTCGCCCTGGCCGGGCGCGCCCAGTCCAGCCTGGACGTGCAGTACTACGAGTGGCATGGCGACGACACCGGACGCTACCTGCTGGCAACGCTGCGCCGGGCCGCGGCGCGCGGCGTGCGCGTGCGCGTCCTCGTCGACGACCTGCACAGCGACGACGTCGACGAGCTGCTCTCCGGGCTGGCCGCCTTCGACAACGCGCAGGTGCGGCTCTTCAATCCCTTCGTGCGCCGACGCACCTCGCAGCTCTGGAAGCTGATCAGTTCGCTCGATGAGCTGAGCCGCGTCAACCACCGCATGCACAACAAGATGTTCGTCGCCGACAACGCCTTCGCCGTATTCGGCGGCCGCAACATCGGCGACGAATACTTCATGCGCTCGCCGGCGCGCAATTTCGTCGACCTCGATATCCTTGCCGCCGGGCCTGTGGTGGAGGCGCTCTCGGGCTCGTTCGACGCCTACTGGAACAGCGAGCACGCGTATCCGATCGACCTCGTCCTGCCGCGCACGGCGAGCCGGGCGGAGCGGCGCGCGGAGTTCGACGCGGCGCTGGCCGCCACCGCGCCGCCGCCGCCCGACCGGACCGTGCCGCCGCGCTACGCGCCCTACGTGAAGGCGCCGGCCGACTTCGAAGCCGGGCGGCTCCGCCTCGTCGCGGCGCATGCCGAGCTGCGCGCCGACCCGCTCGACAAGGCGGCGGGCACGCGCCTGGGCTCGCGCAACGGCACGGTGCGCGCCTTCGTCGGCGAGTTCACGCGGGCGGCGCAGACCGAAGCCGTTTCGATCTCGCCGTACTTCGTGCCCGGCGACGGCGGCATGGAGACGATCACCCAACTCGGCAGGCGCGGCGTGCGCATGCGGGTTCTCACCAACTCGCTCGCCGCCACCGACGAGCCGGTCGTCTATGCCGGCTACCAGCGCTACATCGTGCCGATGCTGAAGAGCGGCGTCGAGATCTACGAGCTGAGCCCGTCGCTGGTGAAGCAGCGCGCCCGGCTCGGCCGCTTCGGCAGCTCGAGCGGCATGCTGCACGCCAAGATCCTCGTCATCGACCGGGCGAGGCTCTTCATCAGCTCGCTCAACATCGATGGGCGATCGGAGCGCTACAACACCGAGCTCGGCGTGCTCATCGACAGCGCCGAGCTCGCCGAAGACGTGTTCGAGATGCTCGACTTCGAGGGCAGCTCCTATACGCTGCGCCTCGACGCGACAGGCAAAGACATCGAGTGGGTCTCGGGCAGCGGCGACAAGCAGCAGGTGCAGACAACCGAGCCTGAGACCGACGCCTGGACGCGCTTCAAGTCGCGCGCTCTCGGCATGCTGCTGCCGGAGAACTGGCTCTGACGCGCCTCAGAGCTTGTCCGTGAACAAGACGCCCCCGCGCTGGCGCTGCCCGGACAAGCTCTCAGCTCTCGCGCGGCTTGATCGGCGTGTAGAGCTGGTCGGCCGCGGCTTCGGGCTTCATCAGCCGCCAGCGCTCGAGCGCGGCGAGGTCGGTGACGGAGCGGCGCGCCTCGTCGGCCTTGATGATCGGGTCGAGCTGCAGCACGCGGGCGACGCAGCGGGCGATCCACTCGTCGGTATCGCGCACGTATTCCTCGGCCGTCTGCACCCGCTCGACCGGGATCCGTTCGGTGCGCTCGAAGCGCTCGGTGTTCTCGAAGCGCTCGGCGGGTGCGCCGGCTCGATCGCGGCGCATCGTCGCCTCGGCCT
The DNA here is from genome assembly GCA_025351025.1 of Burkholderiales bacterium. Lineage (GTDB taxonomy): Bacteria > Pseudomonadota > Gammaproteobacteria > Burkholderiales > Burkholderiaceae_C > Schlegelella_A. The sequence continues at coordinate 2,842 of JANXWR010000136.1, forward strand.
CGGCGGCGGCCTCGGGAGCGAACTGGCCGCGTGTCAGCCAGAGCGTTTCGGCGGTCTCGAGAAAGGCCGCCGGCTCGCTGCCTGCCTGCAGATTGCTCAGGCGCAGCACGAAGCGGTCGATCCACTGCTCGCGCGTGACGTTGAAGTCCATGCCGCTCATGCCTCGACGGCCTTCGCGGGGGCTTCGGCGCGTTGCCAAATGCCGCCCACGAGTAGCTCGTGCGGGCCGAACTGCGCCTTGTATGCCATCTTGCCGCTCCCATCGATCCAATAGCCGAGGTACACATGAGCGAGGCCGAGCAGCCTCGTCTGCTCGATCTGCCAAAGGACGTTGTAGGTGCCGTAGCTCGTCTTCGGCTCCGGCTCGAAGAAGGTGTAGACGGCCGAGAGGCCGTCGTTCAGCACGTCGAGGATGGAGACCATCTTCAGCGCACCCGTGCCGTCGGCCGAAGGCTCGCGAAACTCGACCAGGCGCGAGTTGACGCGGCTCTGCAGCAGGAACTGGGTGTACTGGTCGATCGAATCGTGGTCCATGCCGCCGCCGATGTGGCGGCCGGCCTGGTAGCGCAGATAGAGCTGGTAGTGCTCGGCGACGAAGCCCAGACGCAGCACGCGCGCCTCGAGCCGGCCGTGCGCGCGCTGGGCGCGGCGCTGGCTGCGCGTCGGCACGAAGTTGGCGACCGGCACCCGCAACGGCAGGCAGGCGCGGCAGCCGTCGCAGTACGGCCGGTAGGTGAACATGCCGCTGCGCCGAAAGCCGTTGGCGACCAGCCCGGAGTAGGCGTCGGCATGGATCAGGTGGCTGGGCGTGGCCACCTGCGAGCGTGCCATGCGGCCCGCGATGTAGCTGCAAGGGTAGGGCGCGGTCGCATAGAACTGCAGCGAAGCGAGTGGGAGTTCTTTCGGGTGGGTCATCACGCGGCGGCGTCCTCGGCGGCTGCGTCGGAGGTTCCGAGCTGCCACCACAGGCTCAAATCATAGGTCCAATCGACGACCCCGGGCATCGCCAATGCGGCCTCGAGACGCTGCATGAACTCGGCCCGCGGCAGCTCGCGACCGCCGAACGAGGCGAGATGGGCGGTGCGCTGCTGGCAGTCGATCGTCTCGATGCCGTGCCGGCGGCAGAACGCGACCAGCGCGGCCAGCGCGATCTTCGACGCGTCGGTGCGCCGCGCGAACATCGATTCGCCGAAGAACATGCGGCCGAGCGAGACGCCGTAGAGGCCGCCGGCAAGCTCGCCGTCGATCCAGGTCTCGACGCTGTGCACGCGGCCTTGGCCATGCCAGGCGGCGTAGGCCTCGATCATGTCGGCGACGATCCAGGTGCCCGACTCGCCGCCGCGCGGCGCTGTCGCGCAGGCCTGGATGACGCTGCGAAAGTCGCTGTCGATGCGCACCTCGCAGCCCGGCGTGGCGATGAAGCGGCGGATCGTCTTCTTCAGCGAGCGGGCCAGCTTGAACTCGGCCGGCAACAGCACCATGCGTGGGTCGGGCGACCACCAGAGGATCGGCTGGCCTTCGCTGAACCAGGGAAAGATGCCCTTTGCATAGGCCTCGGCCAGGCGCTTCGGGGCGAGCTCGCCGCCCGCCGCGACGAGGCCCGGCGCCTCGCTGGCGGGGCCGAGCGCGAAGCGCGCTTCGGGCAACGGGTCGTCGGCGCCGCGCAGCCAGCGGATCACTTCGGGCCGAGCGCGGTCGCCGTGCCGGCGCCGCTCACACCGCCGCCGCGACGGGCTTTTTCTGCTTCAGCGCCACGCCGTTGCGCACGGCGATGATCTCGGCCAGGATGGAGACAGCGATCTCGGCCGGCGTGCGGCTGCCGATATCCAGGCCGATCGGCCCGTGCAGGCGATCGATCTCGGCGGCGCTCAGGTCGAACAGGGCGAGCCGCTCCTTGCGCTTGGCGGTGTTGCTGCGCGAGCCGAGGGCGCCGACGTAGAAGGCCGGCGACTTCAGCGCCTCGAGCAGCACCAGGTCGTCGAGCTTCGGGTCGTGGGTGACGGCGACGACGGCGGCGTGCGGGTCGAGCTGCATCTCGATCGCCAGGTCGTCGGGCATGGCCTTGCTGAAAGTCGTGCCAGGAACGTCCCAGCTCAGGTGGTATTCCTCACGCGGGTCGCAGACGACGACCTCGAAGTCGAGGCCGAGCGCCATCTGCGCCAGCGCGCGCGAGAGCTGGCCGGCGCCGATGATGAGCATGCGCCAGCGCGGCCCGAACAGGGCGCGCAGCGTCCGGCCGTCGAAGGCGAAGGCTTCGCCGCGCGTCGCCGCCTCGATGCGCACGCTGCCGCTGTCGAGGTCG
>JANXWR010000204.1 GCA_025351025.1 Burkholderiales bacterium
GTCTCGGCCGCCGAGAGCGCAGTGCCGTGGGCGAGGATGCCGGCGTAGACCATCAGGAGCTCGTGGGTCGACCGCGGCTCGCGGCCGAGCATGATCCAGCTGAAGCGGACCTCGGCGTCGACGGCGAGGATCAGCTCTGGCAGCTGCGCCTCGCCGATGCGTCGATCGAGCGCGGTACGCAACTTGGCGAGTTCCGGATCCTCGTCCTCGGCGGCGAGCGGTGTGAGGTGGAGCTCATCGTCGACCCGAAGCGTTCCGGTCTCGGCAGCGGCGGCCACTGCCGCCATCCCGGCCTCGGCGCGCTCCACGAGCGGCTCGAGGAATGCCGTGGCATCGGTGGGCAGGCCCAACCGACGAAAGTGGGCGCGGCGCTGCACTTGCCAGCGTTCGGCAGGGATGAAGAGCCGCTCCCGGCTGCGAAACGCAAGGCTGTGGTCGATCCAGACGGTCCCGTTCCGAAGTGCGCGACGCAGGGCCAGCAGTGTTGCCACCTCGTACGCGCAGAAGGCCCGCTCCCGATCGGGGCCGGCGAGGGCCGCCTGCCAGACCCTGCCCAGGAATACGCTGGTCCCAATGGGGAGACGGCGCTGCTCGTGGGTATAGAGTTCGCGCAGCCGCTGTAAGGCCTCGAGCACGGGATGGGCGTCGGTCGCCTGCCACGGAAGCCGAACAAGGGCAGTCAGGAGCGAGCGCACAGGGCGCACGCCGTCGATGAGGCGTTCCCGCACCAGGTGTGCGCGGCTGGCCGGTCGGCGCGTCCTGTGGTTGACCAACAAGGACTGCAACTGCTCCCGGATCCCGGCATCGGTGCTGGCGGGATCGGCGACGATCGTGCCGACGGCGGTGAGTAGCTCCTGATACAACGCCGCCCAGTCGCCGTGCGCAACGTTGGTGCCGGTGGCCGCGCGCCGCCACAGATCGGCGACCTGGCGCCGGACCATCATCAGCAGACGGTCCGTGGCGGTCAGCAAGCAATAGCGCATGAAGCAGGCGGTCTCGATGCTGCGCGCGGGCTCCCGGATCAATGCCCCGGCCGACGGTGGCCGCCCTGCCAGACGCCGCGCGTGGCGACGGAGCAGATCGTCCGGGAAGTCGCCCAGCCGATCGTGTACCCGCAGGCTATAGAGCCGCTCGATGCGATCAACCATCTCCTCAATCTGGCGCGACGAATGCCGCGCCGGCGGCGCCCACAGCCACGTCTGCAGGGTCGAGCCCAAGCCGTGCTGCTCGGTGAGTGCGGCGCGCCACTGCATCAGGAGACCCGGCTCGACCGCATGATCTATGCGCCGTGCCAGCTCCGCCTCGTGTTGGCGTCGGGCGGCTGCGATCATCGCGCGAAGGCGGCGCTCGTGAACGATGAGCAGCCGGTGGTCATAGAGCCAGCGCCGGGCAAACCCGAGCAGGCGCTCGCGGTCATCGGTGCGGGTGAGTTCCTCGCGCAACACCCGGACGAGGGCGCGGCGGTGATGGTCGGTGAGCCACTGAAACCCGAGCGCGTCGCAGGCGATCTGCTGGTGCTCGATCAATGTTGGCGCCCGACGGTACATCGCGCGCAGCGACGCGAGGTCAGGCGCTGCGACGCCCAAGCGCTCGCCGAGATGCCGCCATAGCAGCGGCGGGACGATCCGAACCGCGTCGAGGAGCCTGCCGCTCATCCGCAGAAAGCCGATCTGCAGGGCGAGTCCGAGCTTGAGCTCAGGCCGTCGGCGGTCCTCAATGATCCGGGCCTCCTCGGCCGAGAACTGGAAGAACACCTCGACCTCGAAGGCTGTCACCTCGCGCGGCAGGTGCCGCAGACCGAGAAACGTCGCGTGCCAGCTGTCCATAGCGCACCCCCCAATCGGCGCACAATAGACCCCTGCAAACCGCGATCAGCAAGTCGTTGAATCGAAAGCCAGAATCGGCATCGGCCTCTGAAATTACTGGCAAATCCTACCGTATGTTATTGCACGGAAAACGAGAGGACCCCTCGTAGAGCGCCTGACCGATGTCAAGCTCATTGAGCTTGCGGTGGACGCTGCGAACTACGCCGTCGCGATCGATGAGCACCGCGGAATTGAAGACGCGCTCACCGTCGCGTTCGGTCAGACCGGCGCAGACGTAAATCCGGTGCCGCAACGCCGCCGCCCGAAGACGTGCGCAAGGTCCGCCGGTGGGAATCGGCTCAGCAAGTGCCCGGGCCGACGGGTTGGTCCAGCCGAGGTCCATCGTTTCGGGAAGCAGAACAATATTCGCGCCGCCCCGTGCCGCTTCAGCGATCAACACCTCGCGCGCGCGAGATTCCGCTCCAGGTCTCCGCTAACCACCAGCATCTGCGCAAGGGCCAGCGTTAAGTTCACCATTGCTCCCTAACCAGCGCGCT
>JANXWR010000209.1 GCA_025351025.1 Burkholderiales bacterium
GAATTCCGAGAACACGCTGACCAGCATCGTCTCGACGCTCAACGCGCCGCTGACGATCTTTGCCGATGCGGTCGTGGACGCGGCGACCAGTGCCGACGATTTCCGGCTCGAGGACGTGCGGCGTCGGCGGATGTCGATCTATGTGCGCATTCCGCCCAACCGGCTGGCTAACGCGCGGCCCCTTCTAAACCTGTTCTTTTCGCAGCTCGTCAGTCTGAACACGCAGCACCTCCCCGAGCAGGACCCGAGCCTCAGGTTGCAATGTCTGCTGGTCAATGACGAGTTTGCCGCGATGGGTCGCGTCGGCGTCATCTCCTCGGCCGCGGCATTCCTGGCTGGCTACAACCTGCGCCTGCTGACCGTCGTGCAGGCCATGTCTCAGCTCGACGCAGTTTACGGTGACAAGGACGCTCGCACCTTCGCCACCAACCACGGCCTGCAGATCCTGTATGCGCCGCGCGAGCAGCGTGACGCCAACGAGTACAGCGCGATGCTCGGGCAGTTCACCGAGCGCGCTACCTCGCGTGGGCGGAGCCGGTCATTCAGCCAGCACGGGCACAGTTCGATCAGCCGCAACGAGAGCGACCAACGCCGCGCTTTGCTGCTGCCGCAGGAGTTCAAGGAACTGGGCAGCGAGCGGCTCGTCGTCATCTTCGAGAACTGCAAGCCGATCCTGGGCGAGAAGATCCGCTACCACCGCGAGAAGGTCTTCAAGGCGAGGTTGCGCCCTGCACCCTCGGTACCGCGGATCGACATGGATTTGCACATTGCCCGCGTGCAGCAACGTTGGCGCTTCGCCGACGATGAACTGGCGCCTGGCGAGAGCTTGCGCATCGAGGCGCTGGCGCATGACATGACCGCGCTGCCTGATTCGTTCGATGGCCCGCCCGCTCAGACCGCCGACACATTGCTCAGCTTCTTCGGCCAGCTCGGTCATGGGCCGTCGTCGGCGGACGATCCCGGGGGATCGATCGAACCGGCGCCCGATGACGACGGCGTTCTGCTGGCGGATGCATCACCCGAGCGGGCGTTGTCGACGCCCACCCTGTCCTGATCGTTGCACTGGAGGCATGCCATGCGTTTCACGTTTCGTGTGATCCCTTTGTTGTTGGTACTGGGCTCTTGCGGATCGCCACCGAAGCCGCCAACGGTCGACGAGTCCACCAAACGGCCGGTCAACTCCGCGATGGCCGTCGACCTGCAGGTCTGCAAAGCCGAGCTGCAGAACACGCGCATCCTGGCCAACGAATCGGGGCGGATGGCGGCGCACGCCACGGCGACCCTGGAACGTGTGGCTGCGGGTCAGAAAGCAATTGCAGCGCTACAAGCTGCCTTGCCGCTCGCGAGCACAAGCAACGCCGTCTTCACGATCCACTTCGACTTCGGCAGCACGCATGTCGTGGTGCCGCCCGACGTAGCGGCCTCGGTAATCGAGAACGCCCGCACCGCGCCATTGGTATTGCTGCGGGGTCGGACCGATGGAGTGACCGATTCGCCGGTGGAAAGCCGCATCGCCCGCGAGCGCGCCGTGGCCGTGCGTGCCTACCTGGTCAGCGCCGGCGTCGATCCGGCCCGCATTCGAGTCACGTACCAGCCGGCAGGCGACCACGCGGCCGAGAACTCGAGCCCCACCGGCCAAGGCATGAACCGGCGCGTCGAGATCGAGGTCTACCGGGCTCTGCCGGTCGCGATGGGCTCGTCGGTCGCAGCCTTGCCTTGAACCGCAACCAACTCGGAGCGCAATTCCAACGAGAGGACGCCATGGACGCAGACAACACTCCCTCGGTTCGCCCGACATCTGCCCAAGGCGGCACGGTCGAACCCGCCAACCGCGCGACCATTGCCAAGGAACGCTTCCAGACGCCCGTCGATGTCCCAGGCGAGCGCTACGAACTGCGCGATCCATTCGCCGAGGTTACGTACCGGGCGAACACCCTCCCCGAGATCGTGGCCAAGGCTGATCAGCTCGGCAGCAACCGATTCGTCGCGGTGGACGCTGAAGGTCAGCGGACGACGGTACAGAAGGTCGACGGCGAGTGGCAGCGCGGCCCCCAGCGCGCC
>JANXWR010000425.1 GCA_025351025.1 Burkholderiales bacterium
GGCCGGCATGGAAGACATGACCGAGCAGCTGCGCGGCATGTTCGCCAACATCGGAGGCGGCAAAAAGAAGGCGCGCAAGATGAAGATCGCGGAGGCGCGGAAGCTCCTCGTCGACGAAGAGGCAGCCAAGCTCGTCAACGACGACGAAGTGAAAGCGAGCGCGCTGGCCAACGCCGAGCAGAACGGCATCGTCTTCATCGACGAGATCGACAAGGTCGCCTCGCGCTCGGAGACTCAGGGCGCCGACGTGTCGCGCCAGGGCGTGCAGCGCGACCTGCTGCCGCTGGTCGAGGGCACGACCGTCAACACCAAGTACGGCATGGTCAAGACCGACCACATCCTCTTCATCGCCTCGGGCGCCTTCCACCTCGCCAAGCCGAGCGACTTGATCCCCGAGCTGCAGGGACGCTTTCCGATCCGGGTCGAGCTCGGCTCGCTCTCGGTCGACGACTTCGAGGCGATCCTGACGCAGACGCACGCCAGCCTGGTCAAGCAGTACACGTTGCTGCTCGCCACCGAGGGCGTGACGCTCGAGATCGCGCCGGGTGCGATCCGGCGCATCGCGCAGATCGCCTACGACGTCAACGAGCTCACCGAGAACATCGGCGCACGGCGACTTTCGACGGTGATGGAGCGGCTGCTCGACGAGGTCAGCTTCGACGCGCCGAACCGGGGCGGCCAGACCATCACCATCGACGCCGCCGCGGTCGACGCCAAGCTCGCCGACCTGGCGCGGGACGTCGACCTGTCGCGCTACATCCTCTAGCGCCGGCGCGCGGCCTCAGTCGACGAAGACCGGTTCGCAGCGCAGCTCAGTCTTCACCGAGTTGGCGATGAAGCACTCCTCGTGCGCCTCATGGTGCAGGGCTTCGATGTCGGCGCGGCTGGGCCGGCGCTCACCCGAGAACACGACCATCGGGTGCAGGACCACCACCGTCATGGCCAGGCGTCCCGCCGCGTTCTTCGCCATCAAGCCGGTCGCCGCGTCGGCATAACGGTCGACGCAGAAGCGATCGCGCGCGGCGAGCGAGAGAAACCACAGCATGTGGCAGCTCGACAGCGAGGCGACGAAGGCCTCTTCCGGATCGACCGCCGCGGCATCGGAGAACGGCAAGGGCACGACGTGCGGCGACGACGATCCCGGCACTTCGGCACCGCCGTCGAAGCGCAGCAGGTGGCGCCGGCTGTAGCGGTTGGCGACGAAGTCCTCGCGGCTGGCGTCGCCGCGAGTCCAGATCGCTTCGGTGGTGTGGTGGGCCAAGGTTCGTGCTCCTTGCGGCGGCTTGCCTAAAGGGCGAGCCGCTTCGACTGCAGGTGCAGCAGCCCGTCGAAGATCAGCGTCTCGACCATCTCGACCGGATGCTCGGTGATCGCTGCCAGCTTGACCGCCGCGCCGCCGCCCATGAAGAGCGCCGGCGGCTCGCCGCTTCGCTTCTCGATCTTGCGATACATGCGGTCCAGGGCGCCGGCAATGGCCTCGGAGCCGCCGCTCATCAGCGCGTCGCTGGTGTTGGTGGGGAAGTCGACCGCCTCGCCGGTCGGCGCCTTCAGTCCGGCGGTGCCCATCTCGAGGGCGCGCAGCATGAGGCCGAAGCCGGGCAGGATCAGGCCGCCGAGAAAGCGTCCGTCGGTGTCGAGCGCGTCGACCGTCACCGCGGTGCCGACCATGACGACGAGCGCCGGACGCGGCGCGCCGCGCGCCAGGATGCGCTGTCGCGCGCCGATGAGCGCCACCCAGCGGTCAACGCCGAGCCGGTTCGGGTGGTCGTAGCCGTTCGTCACGCCACCGGCCGAGGCCGAGCTCACGACCCAGCGCGGCTCGACGTCCCAGATCTCGAGCTGGGCCTCGGCGCGCCGGCGGATGCCTTCGCCGGCAACGATGCTGCCGAGCATGCTCGCCGGCGCCGGCAGGCCCTGCCATGCGGTTTCGGCCAGGTCGTCGATCGCCTCGAGAAACACCGCGCCGTGATGAAGAGGGCCGGCGCCCGGTTTGGGCGCGCTGTAGAGCGCCCACTTGAGCCGGGTGTTGCCGATGTCGAGGGCGAGAAAAGCCATGGCAGGCGCCCGATCAGGTCATCTTGCCGACGCTGCGCTGCACGTCGCAGCCGGCGATGCGCCAGGACTTGTCGGGCTGGCGCTCGAGCCGATAGATGGCGAGCCAGAGCGCGCCGCTGGCGTCGCTGAGGTGCACGCCCTGCAGCAGCTGCCCTTCGACCCACTCGGGATTGAGAAAGACCACCGAGGCCGGCCGGTAGACGACCGGATAGCCGGCGCGCACCATCTCCATGAAGCGGTCGGGCGTGCCGAACATCTCGCGGATGGCCGGGGCCGCATACGAGAACGCGCGCTTGGCGTCGTCGGCGGCAAAGGCCGAGAGCTGCGCTTCGACGACGGCTCGAACCGCCTTGGCGTCGTCGGTCGAGACGCGCTCGGCGCGCGCCGGCGAAGCGACGAGCAACGCGGACACGACGGCGAACAGAAAACCGGCGAAAGCGCGATTCACGCGGGTCATGGCAGCTCCTCGTTCAAGGTGCGAGCAAGCGACTGTAAGGCGAGAGCGCGCCGGCTGCCCACCGCCCGGCCGAGGCGCTATGACGGGCGGCGCTACACTTGCAGTTGACGTATACGTCAATTGGCGTCCGCACGGCGCGGCCGTCAGCGTCGGCGGAGACAACGTGGCGAAAACGAAAAGCAGCGCGCGCCTGGCCGACTTCCAGTTTCCCGGCGCAGCGGTCGGCGGCGGCCGGGCACGTGGCCGCCCGTCGTTCGAGCTGTCGCGCATCGACCCCGACGCCAAGCCGTACTCGTCGGGCGACAAGGCCGCCGACAAGGCCGCCGTCGCCGCGCTCGCGATCGAGCTCGACAAGCTCCAGGACATGCTCTACGCCGACCGGCGCTTCAAGCTGCTGGTCATCCTGCAAGGCACCGACACGAGCGGCAAGGACGGCACGATCCGTGGCGTGTTCGGCCAGATGAGCGCGCTCGGCGTGCAAACCGCGGCGTGGAAGGCGCCTTCGGAAGAGGAGCGTGCGCACGACTATCTCTGGCGCATCCACCAGAAGGTGCC
>JANXWR010000229.1 GCA_025351025.1 Burkholderiales bacterium
TCGAAGTCGCGGGCCAGCGGCGTGGCCCAGTGGTCGAACTGGCCGATCAGCAGCAGCGTGTCGGGGCGTATGCCCTGGCGCAACACCGCGCGACCGCGCACGCTGCGCTTGGGCGTGGCGATCTCGATGGCGTCGCCGTCGTCGATGCCGAGCCGTCGCGCCGCACCCGAATTGATGATCACGCCGCGGTGGCCGGCGATGTTGTCGGCGACTTCCTTGATCAGCTGCACGCCGACGTTGCCGCCCCACGCGTACTGCATGCTGCGCGCGGTGAGCAGCCAGAACGGGTAGTCCTCCGGGCGACCGCCGGTCTGCCCGAGGATCGTCTCCCACAGCGCGGGGAAGTCCTTCCACACCGGCAGCGCCTGGTACTCCTCGAGCTGCTTGTCCCACCAGTGCATGTCGTGCTCATGCAGCCGGCGGCCGAGCTCGGCGCCGATACGCATCAGCCGCTCCTGGTACGGCAGCTCGAAACGCAGGCCATGCTCGATCAAGGTGGGCAACAGATACCAGTCGCTGCGGGGGAAGGGCTTGGTCGCCAGGCCGTGTTCCTTCCACCAGGCCAGCCCATGCGAGTGCGCGCCGTCGGTCACCTCGGCACTCGCCGCTCGGCAGACCGCGTCCCAGATCTCGTCGCGGCTGTGGCTGCGCTGCGGGGCCAGCGAAAAGTCGCCGTGCTCGCCTTTCAGCGGCACGCCAGCGGCCCCTTTGTTGATGGCCGCGTTGTACTTCTCGGTGAGGCCGGTGCGTCGCGCCAGTTCGGTGGCGATGTCGGTGAAGTCGCGCGCCTCGCCGCGCGTGGCCACGACCGGCTGCCGTAGCGCATAACCCTGGTGGTCCCAGAACTGCTCGACGTATTTGGTGCCGCCGATGCGGATCAGCTGCAGGCTCTCGAGGTCGGTCGCGTCGGGCAGCAGCACGTCGGCGAAATGGTTGGTCTCATCGAGTGTGTAGGCGAAGGCGACGACGAACGGAAAGCGCGCCATCTTTTCGCCGATCGCCTGCGTGTCCCAGAACGAGATCGCCGGGTTGGTGCGGTAGACGAACCAGACATCGGGCAGCGTGACGCGCGGCAGGCCCTTGGGCGTCTCATCGAGAAACAGCCACGAGAAGTGGGTCGGCCCGAGCGCCTGGCTCCACGGCCCGTCGGCGGCCAGTGGCACCATCGTGCGGTAGGCGTTGCGTATGTTGGGGGAGGCAGACCAGCGCGCCTTGTCGGTCGGGTTGAGCGGGTAGTGCATGAAGCCGTCGGGCCCGGCCTTCACGCTTGCCAGTCGCACGGACATCGGCCGGTTCAGCCGCACGGTAGTGCCCAGCGTGCCGCCAGGGACTTCGAGCCCGCCCACCAGCGTGGCCAGCAGCGTGCGCGCCCAGCAGCATTCGTATCCGCCCCAGCCGTTGTTGACGGTCTTGCCCAGCGTGACCGCGATCGGCCGGTACGGCATGGTGCGGCCGTCGATCTCGATCGTCTCGCCGACACACGCGTGGGCTATGAATTCGTTGGCGATGCGGCGCATGTGCGCGGCCGGCACGTCGCAGATCGGTTCTGCCCACTCGGGGGAATAGGCGCGCATGTGCTCGACCAGCCGGGTGAAGCCGGTCGTGCCCTGCAGCAAGCCTTCTCCCAGGATCTCGTCGTCGGGCCCGATCTCGACCGCATCGACCTCGTAGCGGCCCTCGAGCGCCTCACGCAGGCCCGGGCTGTCGTGCACCCGGGCACTCGCGCTCGCGAGGTCCCAGACCAGCGGCTGGCGACTGGCGCGTTCGCGCAGGTAGTAGCCACGCGGCCCGACCAAGTAGGGCGAGGCGGTGCGCAGCCCGAGAAACGGCAGGTCGAGCCGCTCGCGCTTCACCTCATGCAGCAGCACATGGATAAGGGCGAACAGGAACGCGGCGTCGGTCTTCGGCTTGATCGGCACCCACTGTGCCGAGCAGGCGCCGGTCACCGACAGGTGCGGCTCGACCTGCACCCGCTTCATGCCGCGAACCCGTGCCTTGGCGTGACGCCAGATGCCGACGACGCCGCCCGAGGCTTCGATGTTGGAGCCGCAGGAGATCAGGTAATTGCACAAGGGCGTGTCGGGCGCGACGATGAACGCGCGGTGCCAGAACTCGCCGTACAGGTGCTCCGAGTGGTAGCACTTGACACCCTGGCCGGAACCGAAGCCGAAGTCGATCGGCCCCCACGCGGCGAGGAAGGCCGGGAAGGTGCCCATGTACGACTGCGGCGTGCCGCCGCCGCCGAAGCTGGCCGCCACGCGTGGATAGCCGCTGGCGTCGGTGAGGCCTTGCGAGCGAACTTCGTTCAGGCGCGCGGCGATCAACTCGAAGGCCTCGTCCCAGGAGATCGGAACGAAGCCCGGGTCCTGGTCGCGCCCCTTGACCGGGTTGCTGCGCCTCATCGGCGTGAGCACCCGGTTCGGGTTGTAGGTCTTCTGCACCAGCCCGAAAGCCTTCACGCACACCTTGCCGCCGCCGGGGTGCACCGCGGCAGCGCAGAAGTTCGGTTCGACCTCGGTGGCCACGCCGTCCTCCACCTTGACGGTCAGCAGGTCGGGCCCGGCGACGCACTGATAGCAGTAGGTCGGCACGCGCTCGATGCGCGCCGTCTTCAGTGTCATGGCAGTCCCGCCTTCTTCGCCTTGGCGGCGAGCCGAGCTTCGGTGGTCTTCACGTCGACCACGAAACGCGTGTGGCGTCCGCGGCAGATCGGCTCGACGTTGTCGCGGCCTGCGACGTCGAACGTGACGGCGCGACCTTTGACCTCGGCGATGCTCATGGTGAGTTCGACCCGCATGCCCATCAGCGTGGCCGCCAGGTGGTCCAGCTCGACGCGCGTGCCCACCGAATCCTCACCGGGGTCGAGATGCTTGCCCAGCAAATCACGGCACGCGATCTCGATGTCGCGCACCAGCATCGGAGTGGCGTAGACCCGCGCCTTCTCGCCCATGAAGTCGATCGTGCGTTCGCGGTCGACATCGACCGTCGCGCTGCCGGTGATGCCGGCTTGCAAGGTGTTCTTCATCGGAAGTCCTTTGGTGGCTGTGGAGTGCGGCGCGGTTTGTGGTTTCACAGGCCCAGGTACGCCTGCTGCACCTGGGGATCGCGCAGCAACTCGGCCGCCGGCCCGCACAGCACGACGCGCCCGGTTTCCATCACATAGCCGCGATCGGCGATCGCCAACGCGGCACGCGCGTTCTGATCGACCAGCAGGATCGTCATGCCCTGCGCCTTGAGGTCGGCGATCTGCGCGAAGATCTCGGCCACCAGCCGCGGTGCCAGGCCCATGCTCGGCTCGTCGAGCAGCAGCAGCCTGGGACCTGCCATCAGGGCGCGCCCGATCGCCAGCATCTGCTGCTGGCCACCCGACAGCGTGCCGGCCGGCTCGCGACGCTTTTGCCCGAGCGCCGGAAACATCGCCATCACCTGTTCCAGCCCGCCGCGTGAGCCGCGGGCGAACGCACCCAGCAGCAGGTTGTCTTCGACACTGAGCGGACCGAACACCTGGCGGCCTTCGGGCACCTGCACGATCCCCAGCTGCACGCGTTTGCGGGCCGACAGCCGCGCCAGGTCCCGTCCGTCGAAGCGGATCTCGCCGCCGCTCGCCGGCTGCACGCCGGAAATCGTGCGCAGCAGCGTGGTCTTGCCGGCACCGTTGGCGCCGACCAGCGCCACCAGCTCGCCGGGCGCCACCCGCAGATCGACTCCGGCGAGCGCCGGGATGCGGCCGTAGCGGCTGTCGAGGCGAACGACATCAAGCATGGCCGCCTCCGATGTCGGCGGCGCCGAGATAGGCCTCGATCACGTGCGGATCGCGTGCGATCTGTGCCGGCGTGCCTTCGGCCAGCTTCTTGCCGCGATCCAGCACCAGCACGTGGTCCGACACTTCCATCACCAGCCGCATGTTGTGCTCGACCAGGATCACGGTCGTGCCGTCGGCCGCCAGTCGCTTGATCAGCGCGTCGATCTCGCGCGCCTCGGTCTGGTTCAGACCAGCCGCGGGTTCGTCGAGCAGCAGGAGCAGCGGCTCGGCGGCCAGCGCCCGGGCGATCTCGAGCCGCTTGAGCGCGCCGTAGGGCATCGAATCGGCCGGCGCTTCCTCGTACGCGGCGAGTCCCACCAACCGTAGCAGCCGGCGCGCCACGTCTCGGCATTTGCCTTCAGCGCGTGCCAGTGCGGGCGTGCGCAGCATGGCCGCCAGCAGCGAGCAGCGCTCGCGCAGGTGGCGGCCGGTCATCACGTTTTCCAGCGCCGTCATGTTGAAGAACACCTGCAGGTTCTGGAACGTGCGGCCGATTCCGGCGGCGGCGAAGCGGTGCGTCGGTTCGCCGGCGAGATCGCGGCCGGCGAGCCGGATGTGGCCACGGTCGGGCACGTAGATGCCGGTCATCATGTTCAGCAAGGTCGTCTTGCCGGCGCCGTTCGGGCCGATGATCGAATGCACTGCCCCCGGCCGGATATCGAACGACAGATCCTCGATCGCATGCACGCCGCCGAAGACCTTGGAGACGTTCTCGACCGCGAGCAGGGAGGCGCTCATCTGCGCCCCCAGGCCAGCCAGCGGCCGAGCGTCGGCACGACGCCCTGCGGGAAGAACACCATGGTGGCGATCAGCACCGCGCCGAAGACCATCATCTCGTAGTCCTTGAGCACGGTCAGAAGTTGCGGCAGCGTCGTCAGGATCAGCGCGCCGACCACCGCGCCGAAGATCGACGCCATGCCGCCGAAGACGACCATGATCACCAGCTCGACCGAGTGCATGAACGAGGCCTTGGCCGGTGTGATGAAGCCCGCGTAGTGGGCAGTCAGCGCGCCGGCGACCGCGGCGAAGACCGCCGAGATCACGAACACCTTCAGCTTGTAGCGCGCACTGTCGATGCCCAGCGTCTCGGCGGCGATCTCGGAGCCATGCAGCGCGCGCAGCGCGCGCCCGATCGGCGACTCGATCAGGTTCAGCGCCAGCCACACCGCCAGCAGCAGCCCCGCGCCGGCGATCCAGTACCAGCTGCGTTCGCCGCGGATGACCCAGCCGAACAGTGCGAGCGCCGGCACAGCCATGCCGTCGGGCCCGCCGGTGACGCCGTCTTCGGTCGTCAGAACGATCGAGATGATGATGCCCAGGCCCAGCGTGGCCATCGCTAGGTAGTGGCCCTTCAGGCGCAGCGTCGGGCGCCCGACGACGAACGCGAGCAGGCCCACCGCCGCGCTGCTCGACAGCATCGACAGCCACGTCGGCCAACCATGGCTGGCCGAGAGGATCGCCGAGCCATAGCCGCCAAGCGCGAAGAAGCCGGCGTGACCGAGGCTGATCTGGCCGGCATAGCCGATCAGGAGGTTCAGGCCGACGCAGACGATCGCGTTCAGCGCCACCAGGATCGCAATCTCGTAGAAGTAGTTGTTGGTGAGCGCCCGCGGCAGCATCGCGATCACCGCTGCCAGTGCCAGTACGCCGCCGGTGCGCGGGCTGGCCGCCCAGCGCCAAAGGCCCGCCAGCCCAGCCCTCGCTCGGCCGCCCGAAGAGGGCTGAACCCCCTCGGGGGGCGACACCGCAGGTGTCCGGGGGCAGTCATTCCTAGACACGGTCACTGCGACGTGCGCCAAGGAGGCCTCCCGGCATGAAGAAGAGCACTGCGAGGATGATCACGAAGGCGATCGCATCCTTGTAGGCGGAGGAGACGAACCCGGCGCCGAGCCCTTCGACCAGCCCGAGCAGCAGGCCGCCTAGCACCGCGCCGCTGAAGCTGCCGAGCCCGCCCAGCATTGCCGCGGCGAAGCCCTTCAGGCCGAGCATGATGCCGCTGTCGTAAGAGGTGAAGGTGATCGGCGCGGTGAGCACGCCACCGAGCGCGCCGAGCATCGCCGCCAGGCCGAAACTGACGAGCAGCACCGTGCGGGTGTTGATGCCGACCAGTTGTGCGGCGAGCGGGTTGTACGAAGTTGCGAGCATCGCCTTGCCGAACAAGGTGCGCCCGAA
>JANXWR010000231.1 GCA_025351025.1 Burkholderiales bacterium
ATGTCAACTTGATCAAGGAGAAACGTGATGGCAACTGCGAAAAAGGCCGCCAAGAAGGCGCCGGCGAAGAAGGCGGCCAAGAAGGCCCCGATGAAGAAGATGGCAGCGAAGAAGGCCCCGGCCAAGAAGGCCGCCAAGAAGGCCCACAAGAAGACAGCCAAGAAGGCCGCCAAGAAGGCGCCAGCGAAGAAGGCTGCGAAGAAGGCCGCGAAGAAGAAAGCGCCTGCCAAGAAGGCTGCCAAAAAGGCGCCTGCCAAGAAGGCTGCCAAGAAAGCGCCTGCCAAGAAGGCGGCAAAGAAAGCTGCCAAGAAGGCGCCTGCGAAGAAGGCCGCTGCCGCACCCGCTGCGGCTCCGGCCGCTCCCGCGGCGCCGGCGAAGACGGCGCTGAGCCCGCAAGCGGCTTGGCCGTTTCCGACGGGCAGCAAGCCCTGAGAGCGACGGGCGCTATTGCGCCCGTCGATCAAACCCGGCTCCGGCCGGGTTTTTTGTTGGCTGTTCGGATGTGGTGCGGCCGCTGGCGGGAGCCTCGGGCCGCGAATGCCCTAGGGCATGATCTGCGTGTCGGCGAAGCCGTGCGTCGGTGCCAGCGGCATCATGCCGGAGTTGTCTTCGACGGCGCGCTCGGCGACCAGCAGCGCCTGCTCGAGCTCACGGGTGCGCTTGCGACTGGCCTCGGTGTCCTGCAGCGCCTTCCTCTGCTCGGCCAGCTCTTTTTTCAGGGCCTCGATCTGCTTTTTCGCCTGCAGGGTCTGCTGCTGGGAAAAGAGTCGCCCCTGATCGCTCTTGTGCAGCCGGTGCGCGGCGGCGAGCAGCTTCTTTCCGTACCACCAGCGGCAACCTGCCCAGGTCGCCAGCGAGGCGACGGCAAGCGCGATCACAACGGCGGCGGATTGGAGCAGGTTCATGGTCTGCGGCTTCGGATTATTCGGGGCGAACTTGAGGCGCGCCTGATTTACGCGTCGGCGATTGTGCGATCCAGCACATGATTCTGGCCGCCGCGGCTGGCAATCTTCAAGGCCCCGAGGCGATTGCCGAGGGCGGCGCAGCGCTCCAGCGGCCAGCCGCGTTCCAGGCCGTAAAGCAAGGCGCTGCGAAAGGCGTCGCCGCAGCCGGTGGGATCGACGACTTGCGTCGCCGCGACGCCGGGGACGTGCGTGCGCACGCCGCTATGCCACAGATCGCAGCCTTCGGCGCCCAGCGTGACGACGACGCCGCGCAGGTGCGAGCGCGAAAGCGTCTCGAGCGTCAGGCCGGTCCGCTCGCAGAGCATCTCGGCCTCGTAGTCGTTGAGCGCCACCCAGGTCGCCTGCTCGATGAAGCGGCGCAGCTCGGCGCCGTCGAACATGGGCAAGCCCTGGCCCGGGTCGAAGATGAAGGGAACGCCCGCCGCCGCGAGCTGCGCGGCGTGGCGCAGCATCGCGTCGCGGCCGTCGGGCGCGACGATGGCCAGGGCGAGGTCGGTGCGCTCGGGGACGTCGATCTCGTGTGCCGACTGCATCGCCCCCGGGTGAAAGGCCGTGATCTGGTTGTTGTCGAGGTCGGTCATGATGAAGGCCTGCGCCGTGAACGCGCCCTCGACCACGCGCACGCACGGCGTCGCCAGGCCCCAGGAGCGAAGCCGCTCGACGTACTCCGCGCCGTCGCTGCCGACCGCCGCCACGACGATCGCCTGCGCGCCGAGCGCAGCCAGGTTGTAGGCGATGTTGCCGGCGCAGCCGCCGAACTCGCGGCGCAGGCTCGGCACGAGGAAGGAGACATTCAGGATGTGCAGCTTCTCGGGCAGGATCTGCTCGGCGAAGCGGCCGGGAAATGTGGCGATGCTGTCGAACGCGAGCGATCCGCAGATCAAGGTGGTCATGCAAGCTCCGGAGAAGCGCCAACGCGGCGCCGGGTTCAGGGATAGAAGATTTCGACGGTGTAGCCGGCGACGCGTGCGCTGCCGGCGTTGAGCATCAGTTGCAGAGCCGTTTCGGCCCCGGGCTGGATCACGCCGGTGGCACCGAAGTCGCGCGGCGCCAGGGCGCGGCGCGCGACCAGCCGGCCGTTGCCGTCGGTGAGGCTGAGGTCGATCGAGGGCAAGGCCAGCACGAGGTTGCTGCGGCTCTTCAGCGTCACCGAAAGAACGTAGGCGTCGAGGCCGATGGCGCGGGTGAGGGCGCTGTTTTCGACGAGCACGTCGTCGATGCGGCGCGGCGCCTCGAGCACGCAATCGGCCGCCTTGCACCAGGCCGCGAGGGCCGGCCGTGTCGTCGGCCATTGCGCCGCCACGGTGTCGCGAAAGTGGTGGCCTGCCTGCAGCACGAGCACGACCAGACCCACGGCGCAGGCGGCGCCGAGGGCGAATCGCACGGGTGCGCTGCGCCAGCGCGCGCGTCGCTCGGCACGGCGCAGGAAGTCGGGCTGCTGATGCGCGCGTTCGAGCGGCAGGTCACCGGCGCCGCTGATCGGCGATTCGATGAGCTCACCGTCCGACGGCGACACGTTCTCCGCGAACAGATCGGAATCGAAGCGCGCATCCGAGAACTCGAGCCGATCGCGGGCGTCGACCACGGCAGGCGTCTTGTCGCTTTCGGTGCGACGATTGCGAAACAGATGGGCATCGATCGGGTCCAGGTCTTCGATGCCCGGCCAGGCGGCCGGCACGGAATCGCCGCCGCGGTCTTTCGACGGCGCCGCTTCGGCCGTCGCCGCGCGGGCCGGTTCCGGCACGGGCGTCGGTGTGCCGTGCGCAGGCTTCGATGTTGCGGCATCGCTCCACTCGGCCGGCGTGTCGCGGCCCAGGTCGAACAGGCCTTCGAGCGCGTTGAAGACTGCGTTGCAACGGCCGCAACGGACCCAACCCTCGGACACCTTGAGCTGGTCTTGCACGACACGAAAGACCGTTCCGCACGAGGTGCAGCGCGTCGCCAGGCTCATTGCGAAATCATGCCACGCGCCGTCACGCCGCAAGAACACCGGTCATCAGGATCCAGCCCTCCTGCTCGGCGGCGACGCGCAGGCTGAGCCACGGCGCATAGCTCGCGCGCAACTCGTCGGCCTGCTTCGCGAGGATGCCGGAGAGCACCAGCTCGCCGCCGGCCTCGAGTCGCGAACAGAGCAGCGGCGCGAGCAGCTTGAGCGGCGTCGCCAGGATGTTGGCGACGACGAGCGCATAGCGGCCGTCGATGCCGTCGATGCCGTCGGTGGCCCCGGCGCGCAGCGTCACATCGTTGGCGATCGCGTTGGCCCGCGTCGCCTCGAGCGCCGCCGGGTCGATGTCGACGGCATCGATGGCGGCGGCGCCGAAGCGTGCGGTAGCGATCGCCAGCACGCCCGAGCCGCAGCCGTAGTCGAGGACGCGTCGCCAGGGTGTCGGCCGCGCCGCTGCGCTGCGTGCGATCCAGCGCAGGCACATGCGCGTCGTCGGATGGGTGCCGGTGCCGAAGGCCATGCCCGGGTCGAGACGGATGACGCGGCTCGCCTCGGGCGGCACGGCCGACCAAGTCGGCACGATCCAGAAGCCGGGCTCGATCTCGGTCGGGCCGAATTGCGATTGGGTCAGTCGAACCCAGTCGCGATCGTCGACCGGCGCGATCGATTCGATCTGCGCGTCGGCGCCTGCCGGGTGGGCCGCGAGACCGGCCGCCCCGGCCGTCGCCGCGGACTCGTCGCTGAACAAGGCGGTCAGGCGGGCGCGCTGCCAGCGGGCGCCGTCGCCGACGCCGGGCTCGTCGAACACCGGCTGCTCGGCGGCGCTGCCGGCATCCGCATCCTCGATCGAAACCGAGAGCGCGTCGTGGGCGTCGGAGAGCAGGTCCGATGCGGCGTCGACCGACGCGGCGGCGACCAGCACCGTCAGCGAGTGCATGGCCGCGTCAGCGCTTGTGCTGATCGAGCCAGCCTTCGAGGTAGTGGATGCTGGTCCCGCCCTCGACGAACTTGGCGTCGACCATCAGCTCGCGATGCAGCGGGA
>JANXWR010000232.1 GCA_025351025.1 Burkholderiales bacterium
GCCGCGATCTCCGTCGCATACGAACGGCCGCCGACGGACTCGAGCGCGGCCGCGATGTCGGCCTCTTCGATCGGGCCGCCACCGCTTTGCGCCCAGAGGCGGCGCATCACGTCGTCGAGCGAGCCGTGCCCTTCGCTGCGCAGCGTCAGGTCGAAGGCGAGCGCGACGAGCGAGCCCTTGGCGTAGTAGCTGACCGTCGCGTTCGGCGTGTTCTCGTCGGCGCGGTAGTACTTGACCCAGGCGTCGAAGCTCGATGCGGCGACGCTCTGCACGGCGCGACCCGGCGTGGCGGCGACGGTGCTCATCGTCTTGGCAACGAGCTTCAGGTAGCGCGGCGCGTCGATCAGCCCGCTGCGCAGCACCAGCAGGTCGTCGTAGTACGAGGTGAAGCCCTCGAAGAACCAGAGCAGCTCGGTGTAGTTCTCGCGCGTGTAGTCGAGCGGCGCTAAATCGCGCGGCTTCAGGCGCTTGACGTTCCAGGCATGGAAGTACTCGTGCGCGATCAGGCCGAGCAGGTCGACCTGGCCGTCGCTGGTCTCGGTCTTGGCGGTGGTGCTCGCGGCGACAGGCCCGCGCCGCGGCAGGTCGCGGCGCGGCGCCACCAGCGCGGTGCTGGCGCGATGCTCGAGGCCGCCGCGACCTTCGTCGACGGCGTTGAGCAGGAACAGGTAGCGATCGAACGGCGCCTGGCCCTCGCGGCCGTGCCAGAAGGCGATCTCGGTTTCGCAGATGCGCTTCGCGTCGGCGAGCAAGGCGGCGCCGTCGAAGTCGGGCAAGGCATGGGCCACGACGAGCTCGTGCGGCACGCCGGCGGCATCGAAGCGGCCGCGCCAGAAGCGGCCGAGCTCGACCGGGTGGTCGACCAGCTCGTCGTAGTCGGGAGCGACGAAGGCGTGCACCGCGCCGCCGGGCTCGGCCGCCAGCGTCGTCGCCACGTCCCAGTCGGCGGGCAGGCCGGAGAGGCTCAGCGCATGCGCTTCGCGCTCGCGGCCTTCGACGCGCAGGCAGACGCCGGTGCCGTTGAAGAAGCCGCGGTCGGCGTCGAGAAACGCGGCGCGCACCGAGACGTCGAAGGCATAGACGCGATAACGCAGCACGAGGTCGCCCCGGCCCGCGCAGTGCGCGACCCAGCTCGCCTTGTCGACCTGTTGCAGCGGCACGGCGCGGCCGTCATGCTCGGCGACCAGGCCCGAGAGGTGGCGCGCGAACTCGCGCACCAGGTAGCTGCCCGGTATCCAGACCGGCAGGGCGAGGCGCTGTTCGGCGGCCGGCCGCGGCACGACGAGCTCGACGCCGAAGCTGTGCGACGACCTGGCGGAGGCGTCGATGGTGTAGCGAATCATGGTGCCGCGATTGTCGCCGCCCACCCGCGGCGGCGAACGGGCGCAAGATGGAGGCCTCACCAACGACTTGGACGGCCATCGGGCCGCAGAACCAGCGATGGATGCCCTCATCCTGGCGCGAATGCAGTTCGCCGCCAACATGACCTTCCACATCCTGTTTCCGACCATCTCGATCGGGCTCGGCTGGGTGCTGCTGTTCTTTCGCGCGCGCTGGCTGCTGACGCACGACCAGGGCTGGCTCGACGCCTATCGCTGCTGGACCAAGGTGTTTGCGCTCAGCTTCGCGCTCGGCGTCGTCAGCGGCATCACGATGAGCTTCCAGTTCGGCACGAACTGGCCGGGCTTCATGGAGAAGGTCGGCAACATCGCCGGCCCGCTGCTCGGCTACGAGGTGCTGACCGCGTTCTTTCTCGAGGCCGGCTTTCTCGGCATCATGCTGTTCGGCCACGGCCGGGTGAGCGAGCGCGTCCACTTCATGGCGACCGCGCTGGTCGCCGTCGGCACCACGATCAGCGCGTTCTGGATCCTCGCCCTCGACTCCTGGATGCAGACGCCGACCGGCTACGTCATCGACGCCGCCGGCTCGTACCACGCGACGAGCTGGATCGCGGTGATCTTCAATCCTTCGTTTCCCTACCGCCTCACGCACATGATGCTGGCGTCGGTGCTGACCGTCGCCTTCCTGCTCGCCGGCCTGAGCGCCTGGCAGCTGCTGCGCGGCGTCGCGGCTC
>JANXWR010000284.1 GCA_025351025.1 Burkholderiales bacterium
TTGCGGTTGGCGCCCAGGGAAGCAGGGCAGACCCTGGGATACGCGTATTCCATGCCGACAACGGCACGTGCATAGAGATAGTTCTCGCGCGCCCGGTCACTGAGGGCGTCGAGCTCGACTCGACCCTGCTCGTCGCATGGAAAGCATAGACCCGCTCCCCTGAACAGGGACTGGAAGCGGATTTCGTAGGTCGGGTCCATCTCGGCGTTCCTTCCTTCCATTGCGTGGGGCTTGGGTGCCTGGCGAAAGTATCGAAGCTGTCGCGCGGGCGCGCTGCCGGTTCCGCGCCCATTCCGGCGTCAGCAAAAGTCGTCATCGGCCGTCGGCGTACTTCTGTCGGCGCCGTCCTTCTCCGGCGCAGTCGAAGTCGACTTTTCCGCGTTTCGTCGCACCGCTCTCCGCCAACTGCGGCACAGCGCTACCTTCGTAGCTTCCAACGCTGCCGAGGGTGAGCCCGATGACAAGACGAGCATGGCGCGACTTCAGCGCCCGCATTTCATGGCTGGCAGCGGGCCTGCTCGCCTCCGCCGGTGCCGCGGCAGCGCCCGATCCTGCCGTCGATGGGCAGGCGTGGCCGAGATCCCGGGCGCGCCCATGCGCCTGGTCGTCGACATCGACCGCGACACGGCGCGTCGCTGGATCGGCTCGGTGATCGTGCCCGGGCACGGCGTCAAGGGCGCGCCGATCTCCGCTGTGCAGGCCGGTGACGCCGGACTGCGCCTCGATTTGGCGGCGGCCTTTCGCGGCTCGACCGCTTCAGCCGTGGAAGCTCGCCTCGACTGGCGCGCCGACGGCACCCTCGCCGGCGAGCTTCTGCAAGGCGGGCACAGCGCGCCGCTCGTGCTGCAGCGGGTCGGCGCGGCGCAGGTCGACCTGCCGACGCCGAGCACGCCGGTCAGCACGGCGCTCGAAGGCACCTGGGTCGGCCGCTACGAGCTCGACGGCTATCCGCGTGATCTGACCTTGAAGCTCGCCAATGGCGCCGACGGCAGGGCGGCGGGAGAGTTCGTGATCGTCGGCCGCCGCGCCGTCACGCTCGCCGTCGATCAGGTGCGCCAAGGCAGCGAATTCATCACGCTGCGGGCCAGTGCCGGCGACTTTCGCGTCGAGGGCCGCTGGTCGGCGAGCGATGGAAGCATCCGCGGGCAGATGCTGCAAGGCCCGTTCACGGCGCCGCTGGTGTTGCGCAAGACCGCCTCCGCCACAGGGAGCAAGCCATGAAGCGCCCGACCTTGCTCGTCGTCTTGCTCGCCGTGGCGCTGTCGCTGCCCGCGGCGGCGCAGTCGATGTTTCGCGGCGACCCGGCACACAGCGGCGTCGCCGCGGGCAACGCGCCGCGCCAGTTTCACCGCGTGAAGTGGGTGTTTCCGACCGGCGAGCGCATCGTCTCATCGCCGACCCTGCACGACGGCGCAATCGTCTTCGGCAGCGACGACGGCCACATCTATTCGATCGACGCGGCGACCGGCCGCCAGCGCTGGATGCAGGGCACCGGCGGGCCGGTGTCGTCGACGCCGGCGATCGCCGGCGGCCGCGTCTACGCGCTCAGTTACGACAGCCACCTGTACGCCATGGACGAGCGCAGCGGCGAGGTGCTGTGGAAGTTCGCCACCGAGGGCGAGCGCCGCTTCGAGGCGCGCGGCCTGCACGGCATGCAGCCGCGGACGCAGACCTTCCCCGACGTCTTCGACATCTTCCTGTCGAGCCCGGTGGTCGCCGACGGCGCGGTCTTCTTCGGCAGCGGCGACGGCCATCTCTACGCGGTCGACGCGGCGACCGGCAATCTGCGCTGGCGCTTTCGCACCGGCGACGTCGTGCACGCCTCGCCGGCCTACACCGACGGCATCGTCTACGTGGGCAGCTGGGACGGCCGCTTCTACGCCATCGACGCGAGGAGCGGCGAGCAGCGATGGATGTTTCAGGCCGGCGTCGACAAACTGCTGCACAACCAGCAGGGCTTCCAGTCGTCGCCCGTGGTCGCGAACGGCCTCGTCTACACCGGCTGCCGCGACGCCCACGTCTACGCGCTCGACGCGCGCACCGGCCAGGAGCGCTGGCGCGTCGACACCAACGCGAGCTGGGTCAACGCCTCGCCGGCGGTGAGCGAGGGGCGTGTCTACTTCGGCACCTCCGACTCCTCGCTCTACCAGGTCGTCGACGCCACCAGCGGGCAGCCGCTGCAGCAGCACGACGTGCAGGCCTACATGTTCGGCTCGCCCACGGTCGCCGGCGACGTCGTCATGATGGGCATGCTCAACGGCGTGCTGCAGGCGCGCGACAGGGCCAGCGGCAGCGTGCTATGGGAGTTCCAGTCCGAGGCGTCGCGCGCCAATCGCGGCTGGGTGCTCACGGCCGAACGGCGTTTCAACGTGCCGATGCTGTTCGTCTCGAGCTGGCACGAAGCAACCGACGTCGCGCAGGGCAAGTCGGCGAGCGTCGGCTCTTTCTACTCGACGCCGCTGGTCGCCGGCGGCGTCGTCTACGTCGGCAGCGCCGACGGCAACCTCTACGCGATCGAGTAGCGGGCTCTCGGGCCGCCGCCTGCCGCGCGCCGGTCGCGAGCCCGCTCGGGATCGTCAGCTGATGCGCCAGGCGTAGGCCCAGGGCTGGGCGAACTGGGTGATGTGGAAGGCGTTGATGGTGAACGTCACCGTGCCGGCGGGGATGTTGTCCCAGACCACCTGCTCGACGTTGTTGACGCGGTCGAACTTCTTCGACGTGCCCATATTGCCGTGCCGCACCTGGCCGTTCGAGGCCTTGACGATGAGGTCGAGGTCGTTCTGCAGCTTGGCGCCCGGAGGATCGGACCAGACCAGCGTGACCTTCAAGGTGTAGCCGGTGCCGGTGGTGTGCGCGCCGGCCGAGCTCTTCTTCTTCGGGATGGTGATCGTCACCGTGCCGTTCTGGCCTTGCTTCAGCGAGCCGCCGTCGCCGAAGCCGCCGTTCGGGTTCGGGGCCGGAATGATGATCGAGCCGGCCAGGTCGACGCGGCCCCAGCCCGACGCCATGTTCGGCGACGTGCCGGCCTCGGTCGGGCTGTACTGGCCCGGCAGCGTCACCGCGCCGTTGATGAGGATCGCCTTGATGAGGGCGGCGCTCGGCGCCGTCGTGCCGTTCTTCACCAGCGTTTCGCGGACCACCGCGACGCAGCCGGCGACCAGCGGCGTCGCCATGCTCGTGCCGCCGTCGAAGAAGTAGAGCGGATCGGTCGAGACGCCGTAGTCGGTGGAGGCGTTGATGAGCTTGCGCGAGCGCGTCGACAGGATGCAGGTGCCGGGCGCGACGACGTCGGGCTTGATGCGGCCCTCGTGCGTCGGCCCGCGGCTGCTGAACGCGACCATGCCGTCGGGGTTGTTGGCGATGCGGTCGTCGTGCAGCGGGTTGGCCGGATAGTCCTGCGGCCAGTAGGCGCCGTAGGTGGCGGTGAACTTGGCGCGATTGTTTTCCGAGGCGCCGACGCTGATGCAGTTCTTTGCCGAGGCCTCGCCGGCGATCGATCCGTTGTCGACGACGCCGTTGCTGTTGCCATCGGTGCCGTCGTTGCCCGCGGCGAAGCAGATCACGCAGTCCGGGTTGTTCCAGATGAAGTCGTCGATCTCGTTCGAGCTCGGCGAATACGCGCCCGGTCCCGAGCCCCAGGAGTTGGTCTGGATGCGCGCCTTGTTGTTGGCGTAGGGCGGATTGAAGAGATCGTGCAGGTCGTTCGGGATGCCGCCGAGGCCGCCGTTCGAATCGAGCAGCGACTGCGTGATCAGCTTGGCCTTGGGCGCGGTGCCCTGGATCTTGCCGCCCATCGACGGCGAGTTGCCGTCGCCGAGGACGGAGCCGGCGACGTGCGTGCCGTGGCCGTCCGGATCGTCCGAGGTCGGTCGGCCGAGCGCGACGAGCTTGGCGACGCGGCCGGTGAAGGCGGGATGGACGTTGGTCGTCGAGCCCTTGTCGAAGCCGGTGTCATTGACGACGACGATCTGCCCTGCCCCCTGGTAGGGGGTGCCGTTGACGACGACGTCGGCGTGCAGGATCGGCCGCGCCACGTTGTTGTAGAGCCGGTAGGTCGGCGACGGGGCAACGTAGCGCACTTCGTCGAGCGCGGCGATGTCGTCGAGGTAGCGGTCTTGCACGCGCATGCGGACCTTGCTCTTGCTCGCCTCCAGGTCTTCCGGATTGACGCGCGCCGCCGCGGCGATCTTCTTGCGCAGGGTCGGCTTGTTCGCATCGACGCCCTTGTGGAAGACGACGTCGATCTTGTGCAGGGCGCGCGAGGTCGAGGTCGTCGGCGCGGCGCCGCCGATCGTCGCGGCGCGCGCCGAGGGCATCGCCGGTCGCACGCTCGGCGGGATCTTGAAAGCCGCGTCGTAGACGCCGGCCCAGGCCACGAAGGGCAGGGCGCGCACCTTGGCCAGGCCGGTTTCCTTGAAGCCGCAGAGATAGGTGTTGTCGGACACGTATTCGTGGACGACGGCGCCGGCCTTGGCCAGCTTGGCCAGCTGCTCGCCGGTCATCTGCTCGTTCGACTGGACCAGGATGTAGTCCGACTTCGACGCGTTCGCCTTGCCGATCGCCGCGGCTCGCGGGACGCTGGACGACGGATCGAGAGAGACACCGTTGATGGTGATGCGAAGCATGGTTCAGTCTCCTCTGGGCCCGCGCCGGGCCGCTGTCGGTGAAACCGGTGTGTCGCCGCGCGCGACGAACGCCGCACGAACAACGACGGGACTGTAAGACGATGAACGCGGGCTTGCATCCCCATGAGTGGGGCAGGCCGAGCGCATCGCGTCCGCAGGCTCTCGGGCACGACCGCTCGGGGCCGCATCGTCCGGGTCCGATCGCTTTCGGCTCGACATCCGCCACACTGCGCGACGAGCGCATCGTTCGACGCCGCGCGAAGAAGTGAGGAGCTGCCCATGCCCGTTCGTACCCATCACTCGAAGTGGCGCGGCCTCGTCGGTGCTGCGCCGCTGATCGGCATCGCCGTGCTCGTGTTCGCCTTCGTGCAGGGCGAGCACGACATCTTCCGCTCGCACGTCGTGCAGCAGATCCTGCTCGGCGTCGCCGCGCTCGGCGCCGCGGTGTCGGCATGGACGGCGTGGCGGCTCGGCTCGGCGCCCGCGACCTCGGTCGCGCAGGCAGAGGCCGGGCGCGTCTCGCTGCGCGGCAAGGCGGCGGCATTGCCCGGCGCCGCGCCGCTGCTCTCGCCCGACGGCCTCGTCTGCCTGTGGTTCACGCACAGCCAGCAGGTCATGCATCGCTACGAGGCGGTCGACAGCGTGCGGCCGTTCCTGCTCGTCGACGACAGCGGCCGCTGCGTCGTCCTGCCGGCCGGCGCCGAGATGGACGGCACGAGCCGCATCACCGTGGCCAGGCAGGCCAGGCTCAGCGATCCTACCGACATCACGGGCCGCGGTACCGCCGGTTACGGCACCGGCGAGCGGCTGCTTTGCGAAGGCGACGAGATCCACGTAGCGGGATGGCTCACGCCCTCGTCGGCCGAATCGCTCGAGCTGCAAATGCAGGCGGCGACCCTGAACGAGAAGGTCGAGCTGCCGAGCCTCGTCATCCGCTCCAACGACGAGGCCGAATTTCGCCGATTGATGGCGGCACGACCGGCGTCGTTGCCGCCGGCACCGGTGCCCGCCGCGCCAGTGGCACTGCCGGTCCTCGCCGGCCACGGCGCCGAGCCCTTCGTCATCAGCATCGGCTCGCAGGACGGCGAATCCGGCATCTACTGGCTGCTCGCTTTCGTCGATGTCCTCGTGCTCCTCGCCGCCGCCGGCATGTTCCTGTGGCTGGCGCCCGTGTCGTAGTCGCCGCGCGCTTTCGATCCGGAACGGTCCGCCTGCAGCGATCGACGCGCAGTGCCAGAATGGGCCGATGGCGGCTCTACGGCAAGACGCGTCGGCACGATTCGACGCCGTGTCCATCTCCTTGCACTGGCTGCTCGCGGCGCTGATCGTCGTGACCTTCTTCGTCGGCCTCTACATGGCCGACCTACATTTCTCGCCCTTGCGCTTTCGCCTCTTCAACTGGCACAAGTGGCTGGGCATGATCGTGCTGGCCCTGTCGGCGGCGCGACTCGTGTGGCGTGCCGCGGGACATGTGCCGCCGCCGCTTCCGCCGGCCACGCCGGCCTGGCAAGGCGCCGCCTATCGGGTCACGCATCAGGTCTTCTACCTGCTCTTTTTCGCTGTACCTCTGCTCGGATGGGTCTATACGTCGGCGGTCGGCGTGCCCGTCGTCTGGTTCGGGTGGCTGCCGCTGCCCGACCTCGTGCCGGTCGACAAGCCGTTCGGCGAAGAGGTGCTGAAGCCCTTGCACAGCATCGCTTCCTATGCGCTCGCCATCATCGTGGTTCTGCACGTGGCCGCCGCGCTGAAGCATCAGTTCATCGATGGCGACCATCTGCTGTCGCGCATGTGGCCTTCGCGGCCGAAGCGGGAAACGACATGAAGCTCCTCCTCGCCCTCGCGGCTTCAGCTTGTCTGTCGCTCGGGACGTCGAGCACTCAGGCGCAAGCGCCCGCGCCGGCGAAGTTGCTGGCTGCGCAAAGCGAGATCGCCTTCCAAGTCAAGCAGAGCGGCGTGCCGATCGATGGCAAGTTCCGCAGGTTCGACGCCCAGCTCGTGCTCGACCCGAAGGCGCCGCAAACCGGAAGCGTGACCCTGTCGATCGACACGGCGAGCGCCACCGTCGGCTTTGCGGAGAGCGACGCCGAGTTGCCGCAGCCCTTGTGGTTCGGCGCCGCGAAGTTTCCGCAGGCCACCTTCCGCTCGACCGGCATGCAGGGCGCCGGCGCCGGCCGCCTGCAGGTAACCGGCAAGCTCGCCATCAAAGGCACGACACAGGACGTGGTTGTTCCGGTGGCGATCACGCAGTCGGGCGGGCTATCGTCGGCGACCGGTGAGTTCGTCGTCAAGCGGCTCGACTTCAAGGTCGGCGACAAGGAGTGGGCCGACGTGTCGCTCGTCGCCAACGACGTGAAAGTCAAATTCAAACTCGTTTTCTCCGGGCTCGGCCCCCTCTAGCGCAACGACCTCTTTCTCAAAGGAACGATCCATGCTCAAGACCTTGACCGCTTCGACTCTGCTCGTCGTCTCGGGCCTGGCCGCGGCCGCGCCCGAGACCTTCGCCATCGATCCCGGCCATACCGTGGTCACATTCGAGATCCCGCACATGGGTATGTCGACGCACCGGGGCATCTTCGAAGCCAAGGAAGGCAATGTCGTGCTCGACCGCGCGGCCAAGACCGGCAGCGCCGACATCACGATCGACACCAACACCCTCAGCGTGGGCCTGCCGTCGTTCCAGGCTTCGCTGAAGGGCGACCGCTGGTTCAACGTCGGCTTGAATCCGATTGCCCGCTTCGTCGGCGACGCCTTCACCTTCGACGGCGACATGCTGTCCTCGGTGGGCGGAACGCTGACCATCCTCGGCAAGTCGCAACCCGTGACGCTGAAGGCGGTGCGCTTCACCTGCTTCATCAGCCCGCTCAACAAGCGCGAGGTCTGCGGCGGCGACTTCGAGGCGACGATCCAGCGCAGCCAGTTCGGTCTCGGCCTCGCCCCCTCGGTCGCGCCCGACAACGTCCGGCTGCTGATTCAGGTCGAGGCGATCAAGCAGTCCTGAGGTTCAGCCGCGCAGGTGGCACGACACCCAGTGCCCCTCGCTGCTCTGTTTCAGCTCGGGCTTCTCGCTGCCGCAGAGCGGAAACCGGGCGATCGGGCAGCGCGTGTGAAAGTGGCAGCCTGAAGGCGGACGGATCGGGCTGGGCACGTCGCCCTGCAGGCGGATGCGCTTCCTCTTGATCTGCGGGTCGGGGATAGGCACCGCCGAGAGCAGCGCCTCGGTGTAGGGGTGCAGCGGGTGCGTGTAGAGCTCGCGCGAGGGCGCGATCTCGACGATGCGGCCGAGGTACATCACCGCGACGCGATCGCTGATGTGCTCGACCACCGAGAGGTCGTGGGCGATGAAGATGTAGGTCAGGCCGAGCTGGCCCTGCAGGTCCTCGAGCAGGTTGATCACCTGCGCCTGGATCGAGACGTCGAGCGCCGAGACGGCCTCGTCGCACACCACCAGCTTCGGGCTCACGGCGAGCGCGCGGGCGATGCCGATGCGCTGCCGCTGGCCGCCCGAGAACTCGTGCGGGTAGCGACGCATGTGGTCGGCCGAGAGGCCCACCGTCTCGAGCAGCTCGACGATGCGCGCCTCGAACTCGGCGCGGCTTTTCGTCAGCTTGTGGATGATGAGCGCCTCGCCGACGATGGCGCCGACCGTCATGCGCGGATTGAGCGAGGCGTAGGGATCCTGGAAGATGATCTGCATGTCGCGCGCCAGGGCGCGCAGCTCGTCCTTGCCGGCCCGCGTCACGTCCTTGCCTTCGAACCAGACCTTGCCCGAGGTCGGCTCGATCAGGCGCAGGATGCAGCGTCCGGTCGTGCTCTTGCCGCAGCCCGACTCGCCGACGACGCCGAGCGTCTCGCCGGCCGAGATGTCGAAGCTCACGCCATCGACGGCATGCACGCTCTCGATCTCGCGGCCGAGCCAGCCGCCCTTGATCGGGAAACGCTTGACGAGGTCCGTGACCCGGAGAAGGGGCTCGCTCATGCCTGGACTGCTTCTTTCGCTGCGGCGGGAGCCACCGCGGGGAACACGTCGAAGATGCAGCGCACCTTGTGTCCGGGCACTGGCTCCCGCAGCGCCGGCGTCGCCGCCACGCACTCCGGCACGGCGTACTTGCAGCGCGCCGCGAATCGGCAGCCCTCGGCCGGATCGATCAGCTTGGGCACCGTGCCCGGAATCTGCTCGAGCCGCACCTTGTGCAGGGCGGCGGTGTCGATGCGCGGGATCGAGCGGATCAGGCCTTGCGTGTAGGGATGGCGCGGATGGGCGAACAGCTCCTCGACGCTCGCCTCTTCGACCACCTGGCCGGCATACATGACGACGACGCGCTGCGCCACCTCGGCGACGACGCCCATGGCGTGGGTGATGAGCATGATCGCCATGCCGAGCCGCTCCTTCAGCTCGGCCAGCAGGTCCAGGATCTGCGCCTGGATGGTGACGTCGAGGGCGGTCGTCGGCTCGTCGGCGATGAGCAGCTTGGGGTTGCAAGCCAGAGCGATGGCGATCATCACGCGCTGCCGCATGCCGCCCGAGAACTGGTGCGGGTAGTCGTTGACGCGCCGCTCCGGCGTCGGGATGCGCACCAGCGCGAGCATCTCCACCGCCCGGTCGAGCGCCGCCTTGCGACCGAGACGTTCGTGCAGGCGTATGGATTCGGCGATCTGCTCGCCGACCGAGTAGACCGGGTTGAGCGAGGTCATCGGCTCCTGGAAGACGATCGCGATCTCCTTGGCGCGGACGCGGCGCATCTCCTCGCTGCTCGCCGTCACCAGGTCGCGGCCCTTCCACAGCACCTGGCCGCCGACGATGCGGCCGGGCGGCATCGGCAGCAGCTTCAGCACCGTCATCGCCGTCACGGTCTTGCCGCAACCCGATTCGCCGACTACGCAGACCGTCTCGCCGCGGTCGATCGAGATGTCGACGCCGTCGACAGCGTGCAGCCAGCCTTCGTCGGTCTTGAAGTGGGTTTTCAGCCCCTTGATCTGCAGCAGCGGCGGCCCGGGCGGCGGCTCGAGCTCCTTGGCCCGTGCTCGCGAGGTCATCAGCATCGGCTGCAGTGGCGCTGCCATCACAGCACCTTCCTCGGATCGAGCGCATCCCTCAGACCGTCGCCGACGAAGTTGATGCAGAGCACGGCGAGAAAGATCGCGGTGCCGGGAAACATCGCCCAGTGCGGCGCGATGTCGAGGTATTCCTTGCTGTCGAAGAGGATGCGGCCCCAGGTCGGGATGTCGGGGGGAAAGCCGAGGCCGAGAAAGGAGAGGGTCGACTCGGCAATGATCGCCGCGGCGACGTCGATGGTGCCCGCGACGATCACCGGGCCGAGCGAGTTGGGCAGGATGTGGCGCACGACCTGGCGCGGCACCGAGGCGCCGAGGGCGCGCGCTGCCTCGACGAACTCCTTCTCGCGCAGCGAGAAGAACTGCGCCCGCACCAGACGCGCCACCGGCATCCAGCGAAAGCCGCCGATGACGAGCACGATGAGGATGAAGACCCCGACCTCCGGCCCGAAGGTCTGCTTGAGCTTCTCGCGGAACAGGTAGATCAGGATCAGCAGCAGCGGCAACTGCGGCAGCGAGAGGAAGAGGTCGGTCAGCCACATCAGCGCCGCATCGACCGCACCGCGCGAGATGCCGGCGATGGCACCGATCGTCACGCCGACGAACATCGCCATCAGCATCGCCGCCAGGCCGACCGAGAGCGAGATGCGGCCGCCGTAGAGCATGCGCGCGAAGACGTCCTGGCCGAGGTCGTCGGTGCCGAAGGGATGGGCGCGCGTCGGCGTCTGCAGTCGCGCGCCGAAGTCGATGTCATTGATCGACACCTTCCAGATCAGCGGCCCGAAGGCGACCATCAGCACCATGACGATGAGCACGACCAGGCCGGCGACGGCGAGCCGGTGGCGCAGGAAGCGCCGCCACGCCTCGGCCCAGGGCGAGACGCTGCGCGATTTCGCCGCGGCCGGCGCGACCGCGGCGCCGCTAGCGATAGCTGATGCGGGGGTCGAGCCAGCCATAGAGCATGTCGGCAATGAGGTTGAAGAAGATGACCAGGCAGGAGAACACGAAGGTCACCGACATGATCACCGGCGTGTCGTTGCGCAGGATCGCGTCGATGAGCAGGGCGCCGATGCCGGGCACGCGAAAGATCTGCTCGGTGACGATGGCGCCGCCGAACACCTGCGGCATGGTCAGCGCGACCAGCGTCACGACCGGGATCATGGCGTTGCGAACGACGTGCTTCATGATCACGGCGCGCTCGCGCAGGCCTTTGCTGCGCGCCGTCGTGACGTAGTCGAGGCG
>JANXWR010000430.1 GCA_025351025.1 Burkholderiales bacterium
TATTCCGTGGTTCTCGAATCGCTTCACGATAGCGATGCCCCGCCGCCCTCGACCGAGGGTCTCCACGGGTCGACGCTAGGACAGGAAGCCGCGCGTTCGCAGCAGCGCGACGAGCGCCGCCGAGTCCTCGGCGAAGCGGTCGGGGTCGTACTTGATCTTGCTCGTGTAGAACTGGGCGAGCGAGCGGATGCCGTGCTCGTCCATCCGCTGGATCATCTCCTCGCCCATCGCCCGGTAGCGCGCCCAGCCACGCCGCTCGCGATCGCCGAAGCCCGCATCGATGTCCGCCGGCGAAGGCCGCTGGTAGCGCTCATCGTGGATCCAGGCGTTGGCCGGCAGGCGATCGCGCTTGGCAGGTGCTTCGGCCGGCCAGCCGACGACCATGCTGGTCACAGGCAGGCAGTTCTCGGGCAGCTCGAGGAACTCGGCGATCGCGCCCATCGAGTGCAGCGTCGTGCCCATATAGCAGATACCGAGGCCGATCGACTGCAAGGCCAGCGCCGCGGTCTGCGCCAGGATGACGGCGTCGAAGGCGGCGACGTGCCAGCTGATGAAGTCGGCGAAGCCCGGACGCGCGTCGCGTTGCGCCAGCCATTGCCGGGTGCGATAGGTGTCGGCGCAGAAGGTCAGCACGAGTGGCGCCTGCAGCACCATCGGTTGGTCGAAGTGCAGGGTCGCCAGGTGCGCCTTGCGCTCGACGTCGCGGGTCTTGACGACCGAGACCATGTTGAGGTTGCCGCTCGACGACGAGCCGGCGAGCGACTCGTTGAGCACGCGGTCGATCAGAGCCGGGTCGATCGGCTGGTCGAGATAGGCGCGGATCGAGCAGTGCGCCAGCAGCAGCGAGGAGAGGTCCATTCAGGTGGGAGGCTTGCGGCTGTCCTGAAGTAATTCTCGCCGTCTCCTTTCGAGTCGAGCGAAGGCTGGGTTGCTGACGAAAAAAAGCCCCGGCGGCAGCGACCGCCGGGGCTCGTACAGGCTTGTACAGGATGGGCGAGTGATCAGCCGCCTGTCGACAGCCTGGCCGTTCCGGCGAGGACCGGCGCAGCGTTGCGCGTCACGCGATGTGCAGTGCGCACTGGCAGGTCGTCGTAGTCGCTGTGGCGCAAGGTGCCGTCACGGACCGCGGCGACCACCTCGGCCTTGACCTCGGCGCGCGGCAGGCTCGAGACGAGCAGCGTCTCCATGCCGGCCGGGTTGTAGGTGCGGTTGCGCAGCGGACCGACCAGTGCCGGGTTCGGACGCGAGGCGGCCAACTCGGCGACGACCTCGTTGCGAGTCCGGCTCGACAGCGTGCGGGCGTCGATCTTGTCGTAGTCGTAGTCGTTGTGACGCAGCGTTCCGTCGGCGGCGGCCTGGTTCCAGGCGGCGGCGACCTGCGCCCGGCTTTGCGGCCGGCCTTCGTCGGCCATCGCGAGGCCGCTGACAAGTGCCAGGGCGACGGTGGCGGCATAGAGGAGCTTCGAGTTCATGATGGGTTCCCTTCGGGTGGCAGTGACGATGAAAGGGACTGTAGACATTGCTCGAACGTCAATAAACTAGCTATGCTTCAATTGCGCATTGCTGAAAACGAAACAGTGAAAGGCTTGCAATGGACCGGTTGACCTCGATGCGCGTGTTCTCCAGGGTGATCGAGGAAGGCAGCTTCGCCGCAGCGGCGCGCGAGCTGAACCTCTCGCCCGCCGTCGTCACGCGGCTCGTCGCCGACCTCGAGGAGCACCTCGGCGCCCGCCTCATCAACCGGACGACGCGCCACCTCTCGCTCACCGACACCGGCGAGGCCTATCTCGACCGCGTCCATCATGTTCTGACCGAGATCGACGAGGCCGAGGCTCTCGCCACCGCGTCGAGCGCCGAGCCGCGCGGCCAGCTGCGCGTGCTCTGCTCGCCGGCCTTCGCCGTGCACCAGCTCGCCAAGCACCTGAAGGTGTTTCGCGCCCGCTATCCGCGTGTCTCGATGGAGCTCTCGGTGCCTGGGCCGGTCGAGACCGTCGACGAGAACTTCGACGTCACCATCCTCACCGAGGGCCGGCGTCCGCTCGAAGGCGGCTTCGTCGCACGGCGGCTGGCGCGCTCGGAGGTGATTACCTGCGCATCACCCGAATACCTGGACCTGCACGGCCGGCCGCAGCATCCGCGCGACCTCGTCGACCACGAGGCGATGGTGCCGAATTTCATGCGCGAGCTGACCTTCCATACGCAGAGCGCCAGCGTCGACGGCCCGACCGAATCATTCACCCTCGACCGGCCGCGCGCCGGCCTGAGCACGATCCACACCGACACGCTCTACGCCGCCGCGCTGGCCGGCATGGGCATCACCGGCCTGCCGTCGTTCGTGGCCGAAGAGGCCTTGCTCGAAAACGCGCTCGAGCGCGTGCTGCCGTGCTGGCACCTGCTCAGCACAACGCTCTACGCCGGCATGCCGACGCGCAAGCACGTGCCGGCGCGCACGCGCGCCTTCGTCGACTTCCTGGTCGAGACCTTCGGCGGCGAGGACCGCGATCCCTGGCTGATCGCCGCCGGCTGCGAAACGCAGACCTCGGTGCCTTCGCCGCGCAGCGCGAAGAAGAAGCTCGCCAGCGTCGCCTGAGGACTTAGCCGCGCGGACGCGTCGGCGCCGCCGCCTCGACGAAGGGTGGCACCGGCTCGGGCAGCGTCTTGCACTCCTCGAAGACGCGGATCGTGCAGTGCGCGCAGATGCCGCGGTCGAGCCGCGCAAAGATGCTGGCGATGGCGATGCGTTTGGCCGGAAAGATGTGGTCGCTGCCGAGCTCGGGAAGAAAGCCGACCCTCTGCCACAGCTCGAGCACCGGCGCGCGCGGCCGGTGGAAATACAGGTCGCCGCCGACGGCGCGCCGCGCCTCGAGCTCGTGGCGCCACATCTCGGCGGCTGGCAGGTCGATGAAGTTCATGCTCTTCGTCATCACCAGCAGGTGTTTTGGCGCGCCGACCGGACTGCGCAGGTCATGAAGCTGGTCCTCGACGTGGGCGACGGCGCCGAAGTAGACCTCGCCTTCCATGCGGATCATCTTCAGCTGTGGGCATTCCGCGAGCGGCGCGGCCACGTCGGCGCGAACGACGAAGGGGCGATCGGGCGCTTCGGTGTCGAAGCCCATGATGCGCATGCGGGGCTTCGAGGTGCGGTGCAGAAAGGTCAGCAGCGACAGGATGGTGCCGAGCAGGATCGCGATCTCGAGGCGGATCGTCACGGTCGCTGCGAACGTCGCGGCGGCGATCGCGAAGTCCTGCCGGCTGAAGCGCCAGAGGCGTCGCCAGCTGCGCCAGTCGAACAGCGACCAGGAGATGGCGAGCAGCAGCCCGGCGATCGCCGCGAACGGGATCAGGCCAAGCAAGGGCGCGATCAGCGCGACGAGCAGCAGCAGCCAGATCGAGGCGAAGACCGCCGCGAGCGGGGTGCGCGCGCCGGCCTCGAAATTGGGCACCGACCGGTTCAGCGAGCCGCACGAGACGTACGACGAGAGAAAGGCGCCGACCAAATTCGACAAGCCCTGGCCGCGGAATTCGCGATTGGCGTCGATGCGCTGGCCCGAGCGCTCGGCCACCGCCTTGGCGATCGAGATCGACTGGCCGAGCGCGACGATGGTGAGTGCAAAGGCGATGCCGACGAGGTCGGGCAGCTGGGCGAGCTCGATCGACGGCGTCTGGAAATGCGGCCAGGCCGAGGGCACGCCGCCGATCACGGCCACCGCCGCGCCCGAGCCGCCGCCGGCCGGCCACCAGCGGTCGATCGCTGCTGCAAGTGCGGTGGCCGCGACGAGCGCGATCAGCATGTGCGGTATGCGCGGCACGAGCCGGCGCAGCGCCAGCGTCATGGCGACGGTGAACAGGGCGATGACGAGCGCCGGCATCGACGCGTCGCCCAGGTGCGCGGCCAGCGACGACAGCAGCGCCGCGCTGCGGTGGTCGGCCGGCACGGCCAGGCCGAGCAGATCGGGCAGGGCATGCAGCACGATCAGCGCCGCGGCGCCGCTGGTGAAGCCGCGCAGCGCCGAGGGGGAGATGAAGTTGGCGAGGCCGCCGAGGCGCAACGCGCCGATCAGCCATTGCATGGCGCCGACGATCAGCGTCACCGCCAGGGCGAGCTGGATGTAGGCCGGCGAGCCGACGATGGCAAGCGGTGCGAGCATCGCGAACAGGGCCAGAGAGTTGGCGTTGGTCGGCCCCGAGACGACATGCCAGCTCGAGCCGAAGAGGGCCGCCACAGCACAGGGCACGATTGCCGTGGCCAGCCCGTATTGCGGCGGCAGCCCCGCCAGCGTGGCGAATGCGAAGGCCTGCGGCAACACGAGCAGGGCGCCGAGAATGCCGGCGATCAGGTCGGCCCGCAGCGTGTCGGCGCCGACCGTGCGGACCCAGGGCCCGAACAGCCGCGTCGCGATCTCGATCATGGGCGGCGATTGTGCGGCCCACGCCCGGGCCGGCGCCGCGCGGTTGCGCGCCGCCTCAGCAGCGCGTCAATGCGCCGGCGCGCCGGTCTTCTCGATCCATTGCGCGAAGGCGGCGAGGAACTTGTCGAGGAACGTCTTCGTCTCGGGCTTCTTCAGGCCGCCCGCATCGTCGAACAGGTCGCCGGCGCCGCCGATGTAGGCCTCGGGCTGGGCCATCGCTGGCATGTCGAGGAAGACCAGCGACTGGCGCAGATGATGGTTGGCGCCGAAGGCGCCGATGGCGCCGGGCGACAGGCTGATGACAGCGGTGGGCTTGCCGCTCCATGCGCTCTTCCCATAGGGACGCGAGCCGACGTCGATCGCGTTCTTCAGCACGCCGGGCACCGAGCGGTTGTATTCGGGCGTCACGAACAGCACCGCATCGACGCCGGCGATCTTCTGCTTGAAAGCGACTGTGGCGGCGGGCGGATTGGCGTCGTCGTCCTGGTTGTAGTGCGGCAGCTGGCCGATCTCGACGATCTCGAGCTTCAGCCCCTCCGGCGCGATGCCTTGGAGGGCGAGGGCGAGCTTGCGGTTGAGCGAGCCCTTGCGCAGGCTGCCGACGATGACGGCGACGTTTTTGGGCTGAGCCATGGCGAAAAGTCCTTTTGCGACGGGGTGATCACGGGCGAGCGATCATCATGCCCTCGTCACGATTCCCGCGCCCGCGCCGATGAACAAAGCCTTCACCCGCGAAAGCGACACCGACGCCAATGACGACGACGGCGACGACGAGATCGCCGCGCCCGCGCTGCCAGCGGGCGCCAAGAACTACCTCACGCCGGCGGGCTACCGGCGTCTGCGCGGCGAGCTGATGCAGCTGCTCGACGGCGAGCGGCCGAAGATCGTCGAGATCGTGTCGTGGGCGGCGAAGAACGGCGACCGCTCCGAGAACGGCGACTACCTGTACGGCAAGAAGCGGCTGCGCGAGATCGATCGGCGCATCCGCTTCCTGACCAAGCGGCTCGACGTCGCCGAGGTCGCCGATCCGTCGCTGCACCACGGCAACGACCAGATCTTCTTCGGCGCCACCGTCACCTACGCGAACGGGCGCGGTGATGAAAAGACGGTGACGATCACCGGCGTCGACGAGGCCGACAGCCTGAAGGGCGACGTGAGCTGGGTCTCGCCGATCGCGCGGGCCCTGATCAAGGCCCGCGTCGGCGACGAGGTGCAGTTCGCAACCCCCGGCGGGCCGCAAACGCTAGAGGTGCTCGAGGTCCGCTACCCGAAGCCCGGCGAAACGCCGAACGAGCCGACGACCGAAGGCTAGAACCGTGGCTCCGGCGCGTGGCCTCAGGCCGCCGCGCTGACGGGCACCGCTTCGCGCGCCGCCCAGCTGCGCAGCTTGCCCGGATTGAGCAGGCCTTGCGGGTCGAAGCGCGCCTTCATCTCGAGCACGGCGGGATTCATGCGCGCCTGCTTGCCGTCCTCGACGATGTAGACATGCGGGTTGTTGATGGTCACGCCGTGGTCGCGGTGGATCTGCATGATCTCGTCGAGCCGCGCGTCGCTGGTGTAGCGGATCAGCTGCAGGCCGCTGCAGGTGGTGGCGCCGTCGCGGATGCGCAGGAACTCGAGGTGCATCAGCACCTCGCCGGCGAGCGCGCGCTCGAGCGCCTTGGCCTGCTCGACATGTCGCACCGGATCGAACGCGCTCTGGATGTAGGTCAGCCCCTTGTCGACGCGAAAGGCGTTCAGGCTGGTGTGGTTCCAGGTGTATTCGAGCAGCGTCCGGTTGCTCTTCTTCACTTCCTCGGCGGTCTTGCGGTAGGTGACGGTGCCGCCGAAGTTGCGCAGCAAGTCGAGCATCGCCCCTTCGGACGAGGCGGCGACGACGAGCAGCACGGCGTGGCAACCTTTGGGCAGGTAGTCGGCCAGGTTGGTCATCAGGTCGGGCACCGGCGCGGCGAAGAAGCACACCTCTTTCTTGACGATGCCGGGCGCCATGGCGAGCGCACTCGAGAACTCCAGCCCGGCGTCGAATGACGGAAAGGTCGCCGCGCATTCGAGCCACGAGAGCGCCGGCGCCAGCGCCACCTCGATCTCGAGCACGACGCCGTTGGTGCCGTAGGTGTGATGCAGCAGCATCGCGTCGGGCGAACGCAGCTCGACGATCTCGGGCTCCGGCGTCACGGTCATGACGCGCACGCCGAGCACGTTGCCGGGCGCGGCGACCGGCCCGTAGGTGATCGAGCCGGCGCCGCCGAAGCCGCCGCCGAACAGGCCGCCGAGCGTGGCGCTGCGAAAGGTCGAAGGCAGCCAGCGCAGCTCCCAGCCGTGCGGCTGCGCCTGCCGGTCGAAATCGGCGAGGCGGATGCCGGCCTGGGCGCGGCCCGTCCCTTCGCGCACCCAGCCGAAGGCGTTGTAGCCGCTCAGGTCGAGGACGACGCCGCCATGCAGTGGCACCGACTGACCGTAGTTGCCGGTGCCGCTGCCGCGCAGGGTCATCGGGATGCGGTCCCGCGCGCAGGCGGCAACCAGGCGCCGCACCTCGTCCTCGGTGCGCGGGCGCACCGCGACCTCGGCGAGC